>JAPPKQ010000481.1 GCA_028819945.1 bacterium
ACGGTGGCCGTGTTCACCCGGCACGCCGCGGCCGCCCCCTACCCCGCTTTCGGCCGGGGCGCGAGCGCCTACGACAAATTCAACGGCGACCGCACCCTGCCGGGCGCCGCCGCCACCCTGGGCCCGCTCGACGAGCCGCCGTTCTACGCCGTGGCGATCCGCATCGGGGCCCTCGGCACCTCCGGCGGTCCCCGCACCGACGAAAGGGGAAGGGTCCTGGACCGCAGCGGCACGGGCATCCCAGGCCTGTGGGCCGCCGGCAACGTGATGGCCGCCCCCACCGCCACCGTCTACGGCGGAGCCGGCGGCACCCTCGGCCCCGCCATGACCTTCGGCTACCTAGCCGGCCGCGACGCCGCCAACTAGCGTCCACGACTCGAAGACACCGCTGACGGCCGAGAGCACTGTGCTCGCCGTCATTCCGGCGAAGGCCGGAATCCAGGGCCTCAGCGGCGCAACCTGCCCACCGCGGAGCCTCAGGACACGGCCACGACGTCGACGAGGTCCCGCAGGTGCGCGAAATCCGCTTCGTTGCAGGTGTAGACGGCGAGGTCATTCGCCAGTGCTACCGCGGCGATCAGCAGGTCGGTGGCACGCGCTCCCCGCGGCTTGCGGTCTACTTCGAGTGTGGCGGCGTAGATCCGGGCATACGCACGCGCCGCGTCCGTATCGAAGGGCAGAGCATCGAACCCCGCCCGTGCCCGCAGGAGCACGTCGAGGCGTCTGGCGTGCTCGGCCGGGGTCGGAGCGGACAGCGGGCCGCTCGCCAACTCGGCGAGGGTGATGGTCGACACGGCGGACACATCGGGGAGTGGTCCGCGGAACCGCCCCGCCCCAACGCTGTAGAGCTCGATCAGGACCGACGTGTCGAGAAGGCCACGCGACCGGACTTCCTCAGACATGGGGCGGCTCACGCCTGTGGTGGTCCAACCTCAGCTGCTCAGAACCGCGGCTCGATCGACTGGTCCAGGATGGCGTCGACGTCGGCCCGGAACTGCTCGTAGTCGAGCGGCGAACCGCCGACGAACATTTCGACCACCTCGTCGGCCGGCACGTAGCGGCGCTGCCTGATCGGGAGAAGCTCGCCGATTGGGACGCCGTTGCGCGTCACAACGAAGCTCTCACCGCGGTCGAGTGCCCGCATGATCTCCCCGCTCTCGTTGCGGAGTCGCCGCTGGGTGAGTTCGGTCATCCGGCCCATGGCCACATCGTAGCACGCGTGCTACAGACATGAGCCGGCCGCCCACCCGCCCGGGTCGCGGTCAGGCCGGCCGCGACATCTCTAGCGGTCGGTGGAAGCTCCTTCGTCGCAGAGGACTCCGGCAGCGAGCGCACCATCAAGCACGCCGCGGTCGAAGCCCTGCCGGATCGAGTCGTTCACGGCCTGCTCGAAGCTGATGCCGCGGGTCGCCATCCGGTGGCGGATCATCTGCTCGGTGTCGAGCGCGAAATCCACAGTCCTGCGCACCGTTTCACGATAACAGCGGCCCCACGGCGTTCTGAACATGGCGTTTGACATCATTTGAGTGACGTTAGTCACGCCGCGCGGCAGCCGGGTCCCGAGCAACAAAGCGCTTGAGAGCGCTGGCAGTTCCCGCACTATCGGCCGTGCGACGCGTATTGAGTAGGTACCGACCCCGCGACACGACGGAGGTGACCCGCCCCGCCGGGCGATGGCGGATTGCCCTATTCGGCACGCGGTGCTGCCGGCGCCCCGAAACGTGATATCCACCGCGCGACTAGGGTGGATCGAGCGACCTGACCTAGGGGGGAGTCATGAGATCGTCGAAACGACTGTTTGTGTATGCCGTCGCACTCTTCGCGGTGTTCGCCTTGATAGCGGTGTCCTGCGGGGAGGACGAGGCTGAGAGCAGCCAGCCCGCAGTTCAACCAGCCCCGGCGCCGTCGCCGGATCCCGCACCTGAGCCCCCGCCGCCTGAGCCGGCGCCGTCGCCGGATCCCGCACCTGAGCCCCCGCCGCCTGAGCCCCCGCCGCCCGACCCGATGGCAGAGTGCGTCGCCGATGCCGAAGCCGCGGTGGCGGCCGGCCAGCAGCCGATTCCCGTCCTCGGCCCGGCGAGGCCATTGGACATGTCGGCGCTCGCCGGTAAGAGCATCTGGAACATCCTGATCTTCACCAACGAGTTCACCGGTGCGGTGACCGCCGGACTCGAGGAGGCGGCCGCCGAGGCAGGGATCGACGTGACGATCTTCGACGGCCAGGGAGATCCGAGCGAGTGGAACCTCGGTGTCGAGCAGGCCATCGCCCAAGGCGCCGACGCGATCATCCTGCAGGCCGTCGCCCCGGGTGCGGTGTCCGCCCCGCTGGCGGATGCTGCCGATGCAGGTATCGCCGTGGTCGACATCTTCAACGGCAGCTTCGATCAGCCGCTGCCGGCCGGCGTGTTCGCCCACGTCGCTCCCGACTTCCGGGCGAGCGGCGAGTTGATGGCCAACTGGATGCTGGCCGACTCGGGCTGCGACGTGCGCGCCGCCATCTTCGGCATCCGCGCCCTGCCGCTGCACGACGACATGATGGTGGCGGCGGCGGCCACGATCGAGGCGGCCTGCGACTGCAAGGCTGTGCTCGAGGACGTGGACCCGACCACGATCGGTAGTGACTTCGCCCCCAACGTCAGTGCCGTGCTTGGACGCGAGGGCGACATCAACTACCTGTTCCCGGTCTGGGACGGGTTGATGCCGCTGGCCAAGACGGCCGCCGAGGGATTCGACGTCAAGTTCCTCGGCCACGACGGTGTCTCGTCGAACCTCGACGACATCCGCGCTGGCGGCCCGGGGGCGCAGTCCGCCACGGGAGCCTTCCCGCCGAACGAGTGGATCGGCTGGGCGCTGCTCGACCAGGTCGGCCGGGCGCTGGCCGGTGAGGAGGCTCTCGACTGGGTCGTACCGCACGCCGCGATCGACAGCAGCAACGTCGGCCCGAGCAACGACCAACTCGGACCGTACGCAGATTGGGCCAATTACCAGGACACCTTCCGCGAGGCCTGGGGTCTCGGCTAGGAGTACCGCCTCGGCCGGAGGGCCGGCGTGATGACGCCGGCCGGCGAGGGTTCGCGCGTGCCGTCTGAGGCCCGCGGCTCCGGCGACCGGGACCGGCCGTGGACCGACCTGCTGGCCCGCCACGGCGGCCGCTACGCGCTCGTCTTCGTGCTCGGCGCGTTCATCGCCACGTTCGCCATCTGGCTCCCAGACAAGTTCTGGACCGAGGCCAACTTCCGGGCCATGGTCAACTCGCAGGCGATCGTCCTGCTGCTGGCCCTCGCGGCGACGATCGTCCTGCGCACCGGGGACTTCGATCTCTCGATCGCCTCGGTGATGACGCTGACCGCGGCCACATCGGCGGTGATCGTCGAGGACGGGGGGTCGCTGGGGCTCATCTTCGTCGTGGCCCTCGCGGTCGGCGTCGTCGTGGGCCTGATCAACGGATTCCTGATCGTCAAGGTCGGGGTCAGCTCGTTCATCACGACGCTGGGAATGATGACGGCGCTCACGGGGGTCGCCATCGCCGTCACCAACTCGCGCCAGATCTACAACCTCGAAGGGCCGATGCTCACCGTGGCCCGGTACAAGATCCTGGACTTCCCGCTGCGCACCTGGTACGGCTGGGCGCTCGTCATCGTGCTCTGGTACGTCTACGAGCGGACGCCGGTCGGTCGCTACCTGCTCTTCATCGGCGGCGGCCGGGACGCCGCCCGCCTCGCCGGTCTCAACGTCGACGCCATCAGGATGGGCTCCTTCGTGGCCTCGTCGATCGTGGCAGCCCTGACAGGCATCGTGCTGGCCGGCTTCCTCGGCGGCATCGATCCCAACATCGGCCCGAGTTTCCTGCTCCAGCCGTTCGCCGCGGCATTCCTGGGGGCGACCGCGCTGCACATCGGCCGGTTCAACGCTGTCGGAACCATCATCGCCATCTACCTGCTGGTCGTCGGGATCACCGGGTTGACGCTGCTGGGCGCCGAGCGCTGGGTCAACGAGGTCTTCAACGGCGGCGCGCTGGTGCTGGCGGTGATGTTCGCCCGCCTCGTGGGGCGCCGGAGGTAGCGGGCAGATGGCTGCGGTGGCCGATCCGGCTCTCGACGTTCGCTCGGTCAGCAAGCGTTTCGGCGGGGTGCACGCGCTCGTGGCCGTGGACCTCCGGTTGCGGCGCGGCGAGATCCTGGGTCTGGTCGGCGAGAACGGGTCCGGCAAGTCCACGCTCGTCAAGGTTCTGAGCGGCTATCACACGCCGGAACGGGGCGCGACGGGCGAGGTGTTCGGCCGGCCGTTGTCGTTCCCCGTCAACAATCCCGGCGAGCTGGGGATCGCCGTCATCCACCAGGATCTGGCGCTGGTCGACGAGATGACCGTCGTCGAGAATCTCGGGGTTTCCTCGGGGTACGCGTCGTCGGGGTTGCGGCCGGTGCGCTGGCGTCGCGAGCGGTCCAGGAGCGTCGAACTCCTGGAGCGGTTCGGCGTCGACGTGGATCCCGGGGCACGGGTCGGCGATCTGGCGCCCGCGGAGCGTGCCAGCGTCGCCATCGTGCGGGCGACCCGTGAACTCTCCAGCCACGCGCACCAGCACATCCTGATCCTGGACGAACCGACCTCGTATCTCACCGGAGCGGAGGCGCAGCGGGTGATGCGGGTGATGCGCACGGTCGCCGACAGCGGGTCCAGCGTCATCTTCATCAGCCATCATCTCCACGAGGTCGTGGAGGTCGCCGACCGCGTCGTGGTGCTGCGCGACGGGCGCGTCGTCGCCGACGTCGATGCCGCCACCACGACCGAGGCCCGGATCATCGCCCACATGCTCGGCCGCGAGTTGGGCGACTTCTATCCGGCCCGGCTGGATCCGGCCGGCAGCCGAGACGTGGCGATGGTCGCCGAGCACATCACCGGCGAGATCGTCGACGATCTCTCCTTCGAGTTGCGCCACGGAGAGATCCTGGGTGTCACGGGCCTCGCCGGCATGGGCCAGCAGGAGTTGCCCTACCTGCTCACGGGCGTGCAGGCCCCCGCCGCCGGCGTCGCCCGCCGCGGCGACGGTCGGGTGCTGGGTAGATCGCCGGCCGCGACGCTGCGCGCCGGCGTCGTGCTCGTGCCGGGCAACCGGCAGCGGGACGGCGTCTGGCTGGATGCGACCGCGGCCGAGAACATCTCGCTTCCGGTACTCCGGGAGTACTATCGCCGGGCCTGGCTGAACGGGCGCGAGGAATCCACGAGGGCGAAGGGCCTCATGCAGATGTTCCGTGTGCAGCCGCCGATCGCCGACCAGAAGGTCTCCAACTTCAGCGGCGGCAACCAGCAGAAGATCGTGCTCGCCAAGTGGCTCCAGGGTGAGCCCGACGTGCTGCTGCTGGACGAACCCACCCAGGGCGTGGACGCTGGCGCGCGCAAGGAGATCCTGGAGATCGTCCGCGCCGCCACCGAGGCGGGGGCCGCCGTGGCGATCTTCTCCTCCGATCTGGAGCAGCTGGCCAACGTCTGCACGCGGGTGCTGGTGCTTTGGCGCGGGCGCGCCGCGGCCGAACTCGTCGGCGATGAGATCACCGAGGACTCGCTGCTGCAGGCCTGCCAGGGCGAGTCGTCGCTGGTGGCATGATGCGCCGCGCCGCCAGTGACGTCGGCGGGACCTTCACCGATCTTGTTCTGCAGGACGCCGCAACGGGCCGCTTCACGATCACCAAAGTCCTCTCGACATCGCCGGATCCCAGCATCGGGGCCATCGCCGGCTTCGAGGCCCTGATCGATGCGGCCGGCGTCGAGGCGAACGCCGTCGACTATCTGGCCCATGCCTCGACGGTTGCATCCAACCTGGTGATCGAGCGCAGCGGGGGACGCACGGCACTGCTGACGACCGAGGGGTTCCGCGACGTCCTGCACCTCCAGCGCCAGAAGCGGGCGGTGTCGCACGACCTGTTCTACGACAAGCCCGCCCCGCTCGTGGACCGCCGGGACATCCTCGAGGTGCCCGAGCGGATGGCGGCCGACGGGTCTGTGCTGGTCGCCCTGGACGAGCGACGGACGGCGGAGTTGATCGCCGAGATCGCCGCCCGCGGCATCGAGTCGGTCGCCGTCGTGCTGTTCCACGCCTACGTCAACCCCGACCACGAGCACCGGGTGCGCGAGATCGCCGGCGAGGTGGCGCCGGGACTCCTGGTCTCGCTGTCCAGCGACGTCAGCCCGAAGTGGCGGGAGTACGAGAGATCGAGCACAACCGTGATCAATGCGTACGTGAAGCCGAGTGTGAGCGGGTACCTCGACGGCATGCAGGCGTCGCTCGGCCGCCTCGGTATCTCCCGCCCCCTGCACGTCATGCAGTGCAGCGGCGGGTTGGCGGTCGTCGACGCGCTCAAGCGCCATCCCGTGACGCTCGTCGAATCCGGGCCGGCGGCCGGTGCGCTCATGGCCGGCATCCTCGGGCGGGTGTCGGGGCGGGATCGGATCATCGCCTTCGACATGGGCGGCACGACCGCCAAGGTCTCGATCCTGCAGGACGGCGAGCCCCAGATGGTGGAGGATTTCGAGGTGGCGCCGACCACGAAGCTCCGCCCGGGCAGCGGATTGCCGATCACCACGCCGGCGGTGGATCTGATCGAGGTGGGCACCGGCGGCGGCAGCATCGCCCACCTCGAACTCGGCGTGCTTGCGGTCGGTCCCGAGAGTTCCGGTGCCAGCCCCGGCCCGGCGTGCTACGGGTACGGGGGCGACGCCCCGACGGTGACCGACGCCAATCTGGTGCTCGGCTACCTGGATGCGGACTACTTCCTCGGCGGCGACCTCGTCCTCGACGCCGAGGCCGCTCGCCGTGTCATCGAACGGGACATCTGCGGCCTCCTGGGGCTGTCGCTCGAGGAGGCCGCCTACGCCATCCACGCCGTCGCCAACGCCAGCATGGCCAACGCCATGCGGGCCATGACGATCCAGCGGGGCTTCGATCCCCGGGACTTCGGTGTCGTGGCGTTCGGCGGCGCCGGACCGGCTCACGCGGTGCGCATCGCCACCGAACTGGGCAGCCGGGAGATCCTCGTTCCCGCCAACGCCGGCGTCAGCAGCGCCATGGGTCTGCTCTTCGCCCCGATCAAGTTCGAGTTCGTGCGCACGCTCGTCACCCGGCTCGAGACCGGCAGCCTCAAGCAGATGAACGAGGTGTTCGCCGAACTCGAGGAGCGGGGAGCGGCCGGTCTGGCCGAGGCCGACGCCACAGCGGGCGCCGGGTTCGTCCGCAACGCGCTGATGCGCTACGTCGGTCAGGGTTACGAGGTGGCCATCGGGATGCCGCCGGGGCATCTCGCCGCCGGCGACGTGGCGGCAACCAGGGCCCGGTTCCTCGAGACATACGAGCGGATCTACGGCTATGCGGAGCCCCACGGGGAACTGGAGATCGTGGACTACCGCGTGACCGCCTCGGCCCCGGCGCCTCCGTTCGAGTTGCCGCGGGTTGAGCGGGACGCCGCGGCGGACGCGGCGGCGAGGCGCAGCCGGGACTGCTACTTCCCCGGAGCCGGTTTCGTGGAGAGCCCGGTGTGGGACCGCTACCACCTGAGTCCAGGGGCGAGCATCGACGGGCCGGCCATCGTGCAGGAACGCGAATCCACCACGGTCATCCCACCCGGCGCGGCGGCCGTGGTCGACGAGTGGCAGAACCTCGTGGTGTCGGTGGGGGAGGCGCCGTGACGGTCGATCCGCTCACCCTGGCCGTGATCTCCGGGGGCGTCGTGGCGATCGCCGAGGAGATGGGCTGGGCGCTGCGGCGCACCTCGTTCTCCGAGGCGGTACGAGAGGGCGAGGACTGCTCGGCATCGGTGTTCAACGCCGCAGGCGACATGATCGGGGCGGGCAACTACGCCCCCGGTCATCTGGGCACGAGCCCGACGGCGGTCGCCGGCGTCGTGGCGGCGTACCCGACCGAGGAGATGCGGCCGGGCGACGCCTTCCTGGTGAACGACCCGACGATGAACTCGGGCCACTTCCCGGACATCTTCTCGATCGCGCCCATCTTCTACGGCGACGAGATCGTCGGCTTCACCGTGGTAACCGCCCACCACGTCGACGTCGGCGGCGCCGCGCCCGGCAGCCAGGCGATCATCGGCATCGTCGACATCCACCAGGAGGGGATCCGGATCCTGCCGGTCAAGTACTTCTCCGAGGGAAAGCCGATCCGCGAGGTGCTGGACCTGATCGCCACCAACGTCCGGATCCCCGATCAGGTGGTCGGCGATCTGCGGGGCCAGTTCAACGCCAACATGGTGGGCGCCGCCAAGGTCTGCGAACTCATCGACCGGTTCGGTCTGGAGACCTACCGGGCGGCGACCGACGAGCTCCTCCAGCGCTCGCATCTGGCCATGCGGGAGCACATCGACGCCATCCCCGCCGGGCGCTACGAGTTCACCGATCACATCGACGACTTCGGCCCCGACACCGAGCCGATCCGGATGCAACTGGCTATGACCGTCGGCGACCGCAGGATAGTCGCCGAAAACACCCGGTCCAGCCCTGTAAACCGCAACCGCGTAAACAACAACCAGGCGTTAAAGACGCCATACACGCATAACGCCACACAGAAGGTACATAT
>JAPPKQ010000194.1 GCA_028819945.1 bacterium
CGGATGCCGCCCCGGCGTCGGCAATCGCCACACCGGCGTCGGTTGCCGCCCCCTAGGCCGCACTCATGGCGGCGTCGGCCGACGCCTCGATGTCGCTGGTGTCGGCCGCGCAGGAGGCCGCAATGAGCCCCAAGACCGCCAACAGCACCAGCCCGAGAGCCGATCCCCGTCTCCTAAACAGTTTCATCCGTCTTTCCCCTCTCGGTGTGACGATGTCGTTCCCACCGGTGGATCTCCCTGCAGAACCGGGAAATCCCGACCGGACCGGGGATGAACCCCCGCCGAGCCGAAACCCCCGGCGCTGTAGCATCGTTCGACGATCCCGAAGGGAAGAGCCACAGGCGAATGCCGACTATAGATCAATACTCGCGGGCGCTTCCAAAGCGAATCAGAGCGCACTCCCAGCCGGGGCTCCGCCCGTCGTGACCTCGCAGGAACTCCGGCCGAAAGTTCTGCTCACCGGCGCGGCGGGACACCTCGGGCGGCGGATCGCGACGCATCTGGGGTCGAATGGCTGCCATCTGGCTCTCTGCGACGTCGACGCGGCGCGGCTGGCCTCCCTGGCCGCCGAACTCGCCGACGAAGCAACAGCCGGTGACGGATCGATCGTGTCGATTCCAGTCGACGTGACCGACGCGAACGACGCCCGGGCCGCCGTCGGTGATGCGCAGGAGTCGCTGGGTGGACTCGACGTGCTGGTCAACGCGCACGGGACCGAGGGTCCGACCGCGGCAGTGGAGGCGCTAGATCCCGACGACGTGCGCCGGACGTTCGATGTGAACGTCATGAGCCTGTTCTGGCTCTGCGGCGCCGCCGCTGAGATCTTCAAGGCCGCCGGCGGGGGCCGCATCGTCAACATGGCCTCGGGCGCCGGGCTTGCCGGCGGCGCCTTCACCGGCGTCTACCACGCCTCCAAGCACGCCGTCGTGGGTCTGACACGGTCGCTGGCGCTGGAGTTGGGGCCATCGGGGATCGTCGTCAACGCCGTCTGCCCCGGATTCGTGGAATCCCCGATGGTGGACCGCATCGTCTCGGCGCTCGGCGACATGGACCTGCCCACCGAGTACGCCCACATGGTGCCGCTGGGCCGCTACGCCGATCCCGACGAGGTCGCCGAAACGGTGCGCTACCTGGCCTGCGAAGCCCCCGACTACATGACCGGCACGTGCCTCGTCCTCGACGGCGGCCTGCGCGCCTGAGCCGTAGACGTCGGAGCGTGTCGCCGAGCCGATCGGCTGATGGCCTGTTCACTTGCCGCGGGCGTCGTGCGGGTCAGAAGGCTGCGACTCGGATTTTGCGTAAAAGGCTCCCCCAGCACATGATTGTGCTGGGGGTGCGCAGGCCGCACGCATGCGAATTGCCAGCGGCCACGGCGGTGAACTGCCCCGCTGGTGGGTCGGTCTGGCCGTCGGCGTTGTTGCCCCAGCAGGTAATCGTCTCGTCTGGGCGCTCGCCGCACGAGTAGCCCGCATTTGAGTTGCCACCTGCGACGACAGCATTGAACTGTCCCGCCGGTGCGTCGGACTGGCCGTCGGCGTTGTTGCCCCAACAGGTAATCGTCCCATTGGTGCGTCTTGCGCACGAATGGCTTTCGCTTACAGATACGGCCGTGTACCGCGCCGCGATTTCGTTCGCTGAGTCTTCCAAGCTCGGTGAATCCGAATCCGGCTCTGCCGGTGAGGGACTTGTCGACACGGACACGACTATCCCTGTCCCACCACTCCCGTCCGTCGGCGATCCGTCGACTGCTGCGCTCGACTCTGGGTCTTCGACTGCGCTGAACTCAGCGGCCGCCGACGGCGAAACGCCGGCGGCCCCCCCATCGGTCGAATCGGCCTTATCCAGTGTTGTCGGCGGACGCGCCGACGGCGCCGGTGCGGCAGTTGTGGCGTCACCGGTGAGTTCGGTAGCCACGCGGACTGTGCCGTCCCCGTCGTCGCCGCCCAGCGTGTTCCCGGCGATGAGTCCGCCGACGAGCAGAACCACAGCCGCCGCGACTCCCGCCACTGTGCGCCGGACTCGCCGTGCCCTCGCCGCCGCGGCAGATCGCTTCAAGGCATCGGCGACAGGGGGAACGCGGTTCAGAGACTCCCACCGCGTTCCGATCGCCCGGCCGAGGGCGGAGCCGAGTGCCTGATCGTCGATGGGCCTTGGGGCGTTGCCCTGGTTCTCGTTCATCTGTCGATCACCTCCCTCAGCTGCGCGAGCCCTCCCGACAGAAGGCTCTTGACCGTGCCGGGGCGGATGCCCATGGTCTCGGCGATCTCCCGTTCGGACAGGTCGCCGTAGAAGCGCAGCACCAGTGCGGTCCTTCTCCTGGTGGGCAGCCGCTCGAGGGCGTCCAGCAGGTAGTCCTGCGGCACCGAGACCTGTCGTGGCCGGCCCGTCCGGATGCGGCGCCGCACCTCTCGCTTGCGCAACTCGCCGCGGGCCCCGTTCACGACCGCCGTTCGCAGGTACCCCGCCGGATTGTCGAGCCGGTCCCAACTCTCGAACACCTTGGCGAAGGCGTCCTGCGTGATCTCCTCGGCGGCTTCCAGGATGTCCACCAGCCCGCACGCGAGCCGCACCGTCGCCAGGTACCGGGCCCGGTAGAACTCTTCGAAAGCGCCGGCGACCACTCGCTCATTCAACGCCTCCGCGGGCACCGCTCTCATGGCTCTCCGCTTTGGAGAACGGCAAGACATCGGTGGAGATGGGCAAGGTCCTCACGGTCCTCGGCGTCCTCGGGCTCACTGTGGGCATAGAGCAGTCGCAGCGCAGTCGGCGGCGGCCCTCCGCCACCGAGGTGCTGCTCGCGACAGAGGAAGCCGGATGAGCAGCGACACGCTCGTCGTCCTCCTCGAGGGCGCTCCGATCGGAGAGATCCGTCGCAGGGGCCGCGAACGGCAAGAACTACTCCCTACTGATCGATGAAGACCGCGTCCGACTGTCCCCGCTCTACGACGTAAACTCTGTGCTGCCCTACCGGCGCGGCACCGAACGTGCGCAGGGACTCGCCATGCGCGTCGGCGGCCACTACGAACTTGGCGAGATCACGCCGCAGGACTGGCTGAGCCTCGCCCGCAAGGCACGGCTCGATCCGAGCGGCACGATCGAGCGCATCCTCTCTCTGGCGGCGCGACTCCCGGACACCGTGGCGCGGATCGCCGCAGAGCCCGCCGTGCGGGTAGTTGACGCCGAATTCGCCGACGACCTCGTCGAGCGCGTCTCGTGGTGGGTGCAGGAATGCGTCTCCCGGCTCGAGAGGGCGGGCTAGTCGCCGGGATTGGGTTGCGGAGGGTCGCCGTCCTCGCTCTGGCCGGTGGGCGGGTCGCGGCGCAACAACTCGTTCAGCCTGTCGATTTCCGCCTGCTGCTCATCCGAACGCCGCTCGGCGTCACGCCTGGCGCGCTCGGCGTCGTGCTGGCCGGCCTCGGCGTCGCGCAGAGCCTCTTCGGCGCGGGCCAGATTGTGCTGGGGGAGCTCGCTGCCAGGGCGGTAGAGCAGCAACTCGCCGTCCTCCCAGACGAGATCCAGCTCGAGCGCGTCGCTGCGGCCCCACCACGAGCCTGTGTGGCTCTCCGTGACCGGGATCGGTGTCCAGCGGCCGTCCACGAGGCGTTCAGCCTCCAGGACGTTCTCGCACAACTCCCCGCCTGTGGGGTCGAGACGCCAGTACTCGGCGACGCCGAGGCGAGCGTAGAGAGCACGCTTGCGGCGCCTGTCCGCCCGGCGCGTCTTCTTCGAGGCCACCTCGAGCACGAAGCGGACGGAGCCGCCGTGCTGCCATGTCCGGTAGCTGGCGAGCCTGTCGAGGCGAGCCGTGGAGACGCCGCTCACCACCATGATGTCGGGCTCCACGACGGCGCGCGGGCTGCCCTCGCGGTAGTAGAGGTTCCGGTTCGAGGCCACCCAGATGTCGTCGCTGCCGGCGAAGTACTGGCGCAGCATCATCGCCACCTCACCCCGCACGATCTCGTGACGTGAGGATTCGGGCAAGGGTTCTCCCGCCGGGTAGCGCTCGTCGAGTTCGCGGTCGAGGAGCACCTCGGCCGCTAGTCGCTTGTCATATGGTGTCGCTTCAGTCATCTTATTGCACTTTCATTATATCAACTACACGAGGCATCACAAGCCCCAGGGTAGTTCGGCGGGTCGGGTGGCACAGAGGGCCGGGGCGCTGAGTACCAATCCAACAGCAGCGGGAGGTCATGCCGGCGGACCTTGCCGGTCGGTGTGCGGGGGAAGTCCTCGACGAAGACCACGCGCCGGGGACGGAAGCGACGGTCGAGGCGCTCGGCCACGAGGTCGGAGATTTCTGCGGCGGCGAGCGCGCCGCCGGGCCGCAGCCTCACTGCCACCGCCGGCGATTCACCCCAGTCGGGGTCGGCCACGCCGAAGGCCGCCGCCTCCTCGACGTCGGGATGCGCCCCGATGACCCGCTCGAGCTGGGCCGGGTGAATGTTCACGCCGCCGGAGATGATGACCTCCTTGGAGCGCCCCACGATGCTGATGTAGCCGTCGTCGTCGACGGTCGCAAGGTCTCCGGTCAGCAGCCAGCCGTCGGAGAACGCGGCCGCTCTCGCCTCGAGTTCACCCCAGTAGCCCGACATGACCTTGGCGGTCCGGACGGTGATCTCGCCGACCTCGCCCGATGCAACCTCGCTACCGTCGCGGCGGCGCACGACGACCTCGGCCCCATCGATGGCGCGGCCGATCGAACCGAGCCGCGGATCGTCGGGGCCGGCCAGCGCCGCGTGGTCGGCGGCGGTGAGCGCCGTCACGACGCCCACCGTCTCGCTCAACCCGTAGCCGTGGTAGAGGCCGCAGCGGAGCTCCTGCCGCATCCGCCAGACCTGCCGGGGGGAACTCGGTGCGGTGCCGTACACGAGCAGGCGCAGCGACGCCAGCCGCTCAGGTGCGTACGCCTCGTGGTCGAGGATGCGATGGACCTGCGTCGGGACGACGATGGCGCTCGTCACCCGGTGACTCTCCACCGCTTCGATCCAGGACTCGGGCTCGAAGTGCTGCATCACCACGTGGGTGTGCGCTCCGTCCAGCATGGTGAAGATCCGTGCCGCGGCCGACGTGTGATGCAGCGGCGTCGAGGTGAGGTGCACCTCGTGGGCGCCGAAGTGCTGCGACGTGGCGTTGATCGTGGCGTTGGCGGTCACCGCCGCGTGGCTGAGGCACACCCCTCTGGGCCGGTCGGTGGTACCGCTCGTGTAGACGATCAGGACAGTGTCCGACGGCTCGGGGAGTCTCGGGAGTCCGGCCACGGGCGTTGCCAGCGCCGCTGCGTGGCGTCCGCTGCCCTCGACCAGCACGTCGAGCCCGGCCGCGCGCAGCGCCCCGGCGCCCGGGGCATCCGCGAACGCCAGGGTAGGTCGAACGTCGGCGACCAGGCGCGCCACCTCCGGAGCCGCCAGCTCGGTCGCCATCGGCACGCACGCCGCGCCGATGCGGGCCGCTGCCAGGTAGGTGTCGAAGTGGATGTGACCGTTCGCGGCGCGGACGACGATCCGATCACCTCTCGCGACACCCGCCGAGGTGAGCCACGACGCCAAGCGGTCCACGCGCCCGGCCAGTTCGGCATGAGTGACCGCCTCGCCGCCGACTACGACGGCATACCGGCGCGGGGCCTTCTCGACGGCCGCCGCCAGCAGATCGGGAACGAGACGGGCGGGGTGTTCGAAGCCCGACGCCGCTCCGGCCGGGCTCACAGGGCCTGGACCGGCCAGGGGAGTTCGGTCCGGTCGACGGTGCAACGGGCCGTCGGCAGGAAGTTGGCGACCTGGCAGATGCCCACGTCGGCGATCATCCCCAGAACCATCGCCGTGTCGGCCCGCGAGAGCCCCGAGGCAGACTCGCACCACGCCAGCATCTCGGCGAAGGCCAGCCTGGATCCCTCGTCGATGCTGCGGGCGGACACGGCCGTGACGAGTTGGGTATCGCTCAGAATGCGCGGCCAGCCCATCCCCTCCGGCCGCGGCCCCACCTCCACCGACACCTCCAGCCGGGTTCCCACCTCCGGCGACTGCACCACCTCGCCGTCGCCCATCCGGGCCTTGCTGTCGCCGAAGTAGAGGTAGGCGCCGTCCACCTCGACGGGCAACACGACCGTCGCACCCTCGCGCACCTCGTTGCAGTCCATATTCCCGCCGTAGGGGCCCTGCATCTTCGAGAACACAGTCTCGCGGTCGGGCGCCGTGGCGATGCAGCCCACCAGCGGGCGGGCCGCGATGCGCAGCTCGCCGACGTGCACGTAGCCGTCGCGGATCTCCAGGCCGTCGCAAGCGTACCACTCACTCCACCAGTCAGCCGGCGAGTCGGCCTCACACGTGCTCCAGGCGATGCTGCCGGGCGTCGTGACCTCCACGCGGTGCAGCGTCACCGCCACGGCACCGCCCCGCTCGGCGCCGGCGACGGCGATGGGACCCGTCACCCCGTCGAGGTTCTCCAAGACCCAGGCCAGATTCTCGGGCGTGAACCCGTCGGGATGCCGGAAGCGCGCCGTGAAGCAGTCCTCGGTCTCGACGACGAACGTCTCGCCGGACTCCACGGTGCCGATGGGGGTGTGCTCAGCGCTGTAGGTGAACTTCAGGTCGTCGGGCAGGAAGGTCTGCATGCCGGTGAATCCAACCGTCAGACGAGCACCGGTCGCAGCACCATCAGGCCTCGCGGCCATGGATTCCGGCCTTCGCCGGAATGACGATGTGGTGACAGTCCTGGCCGCAAGAGCACCGTCCTCGGCTGCTAGTCCCGGCGCAGGGCCTTGCAGTTCTCGCGCACCATCCGGAGTTGCTCGGTGATGCCCAGGTCCGAGTCCGGGTGGCGGGTGGTGGGATCGTGGCGCAGGCGGGTGCGCAGGTGGATGTCGGCCACCTCGGGCGTGCAGAACGGCACGTCGTCGCCGTCGACGTCCTCCAGCCACACGTGGCGGGGCACGTTCTTGCCGCAGTAGGCGCAGTTGTACACGTCGAAGGACAGGTACATGGGCTCCCGCTCGATCCAGCGCCCGCTCATGGCACCGATGTCCTCTCCGCCGTCGGGGTGGCGTCCCAGGCGCCGTTGCGACGCTCCACCACCAACCCGTAGTCGCGCTGCGCCGCCTCCGGTGTGACGAGTCCCTCGGCCACGTCGGCCACCACCCTGTCCTCCGAGCGCTCCAGCGGATCGCCCCAACCGCCGCCGCCGGGCGCCACGATCTTCACCTGGTCGCCCCGGCGCAGGCGGATGTTGGAGAACTTGGAGGGCGACATCGTGCCGAACTTCTCGCTGAACGTGCTCCAGGAATCCTCGCCGGCGAGGCGCACGTAGATGCCGCTGTTGGCGCCCGGTTTGCCGCCGTGGATCCCGAACGGGTCCACGCGCATGCGGTTGAAGATGGCACTCACGGTCACCTCGTCGGCGACCATGGTCAGGACGCGCTCGATGCCCAGGCCGCCGCGGTTCAGCCCCGGCCCGCCGGAGTCCTCCAGCAGCCGGTAGGAGTCCACGCGCAGCGGGTAGCGCGACTCGAAGACCTCCACCGGCGTGTTCCGGCAATTCCCGTTGATCACGATGACCTGGCTGTTGCCGTCGGCGGCCGGCCGGCCGCCCCAGCCGATCCCCTCGAAGTGGAAGTGCGAGTAGAGATCATCGTTGTCGGGGTGCCGGCCGCCGAACAGGAAGCAGCAGGAGGTGCCGCCGAGGGAGGCCGGGATGCGCTCGGGCAGCGGATCGGCGAGGGCGCCGAAGATGATGTCGGTGATGCGGGGGGACACCTCCGTGTTGCCGCCCACCAGCGGCGCCGGGAACTCGCAGTTCAGGATCGTGCCCGGCGGGGCGATGATGTTGATCGGCCGGTAGCAGCCCTCGTTGCGCGGGATGGTGGGGTCGGTTATGTGCATGAAGGCGTTGTAGACCGCCGAGGCCGTGACGGCGTAGGTGGCGTTCATGGGTCCGGCGGCCTGGCCGTCGGAGCCGGTGAAGTCGCAGGCCACGTTGCCGCCGTCCACCACGACCGTGCAGTCGATGACGTAGGCGCCCTCGGCCACGCCGTCGTCCTCGATGATGTCGCTGAAGCGGTACTCGCCGTCGGGGATTCGGCGGATCTCCTCGGACATGCGCCGCTCGGCGATGCCGATGAGGTCCTCGGTGGCGGTAGTGACGGTCTCGTAGCCGTAGGTGTCGATGAGGCCCGTCAGGCGCCGCTCCGCCACGTTCAGCGAGCCGACCATGGCCATGAGGTCCCCGTAGGTGACCTTCGGCGTGCGGTGGTTGGCGAAGATGATC
Source organism: bacterium (assembly GCA_028819945.1). GTDB lineage: Bacteria > Actinomycetota > Acidimicrobiia > Acidimicrobiales > CATQHL01 > VXNF01. The sequence continues at coordinate 8,257 of JAPPKQ010000194.1, forward strand.
TTCCAGACGTCCTCCTGCGGCACACCCTCGCGCTCGAGCCACAGCGGCGGGATGCGCAGGCCTTCCTGGAAGATGTCGGTGGCATCGCCGGCCAACCCGCCCGGCGCCTTGGCGCCCGGCTCGGCCAGATGGGCGCAGTTGGCCACGAAGCCCACGATCTCCTCGCCACAGAACACCGCCTTCAGCAGCGTGTGCTCGGGGATGTGGCCGCTGCCCC
>JAPPKQ010000158.1 GCA_028819945.1 bacterium
GCCCCTGCACCGACCCCGCCGCCCACGCCACGTCGCGCACCTCCTGGTGGTCTCTCAGCAGGTCCGCCCGGTCGCCGAGGGTCACCACGCCCCCGGCCACGTCGCGCTCGACCACGTACAGCGGGCGCTCCTGCCCGCCCACGCCGAGCCCCTTGCGCTGGCCGAGGGTCACGAGCTGTGCCGACGGGATCTCGCCGAGCTGCCGGCCCGAGGCGTCGACGACTCGGGCAGGAGTCGCTTCCAGTCGCTCGGACAGGAACGATTCCCGCTCGCCGCGCCGGATGAAGCAGACGTCGATGCTGTCGGGCTTGGCGGCGGTGCGCAGACCCAGTTCGGCGGCCAGGGCACGCACCCGCGCCTTGGTCATGTCGCCCACCGGCAGCAGCACCCGCGAGAGAGTCTCCTGGCCCAGCATGTACAGCACGTAGGACTGGTCCTTGGCAGCGTCGGCGCCCCTCGCCAGGCGGCGCGTGCCGTCGGGGCGGCGCACCACGCGGGCGTGGTGCCCGGTGGCCACGGCGTCGAAACCCAGCGCCTCGGCCCGCCGCAGGAGCCTGTCGAACTTGATGTGTCGGTTGCACTCCACGCACGGGTTGGGGGTGCGGCCGGCGGCGTAGTCGGCCACGTAGGGGGCCACCACCCGGGCGGAGAAGTCCTCGCCGAAGTTGAAGACGTGATGGTCGATGCCGAGGGCGTCCGCCACCCGCCGGGCGTCGATCACGTCGGCCACCGAGCAGCAGCCCGTGTCCGACGGCCCGCCCCACAGCTTCATCGTGACCCCGACCACCTCGTGGCCGCCCCGAGACAGCAGCGCCGCCGCCACCGAGGAGTCCACGCCCCCCGACATCGCCGCCAGGACCTGCATCGCCCGATCCCCGTTCCCGGACCGCGCCTAGGCCGCGGCCCGGCGCAGCTGGGCGACCGCCGGGGGCAGCACCGCCAGAGCCGTCTCCACGTCGGCCTCGCTGCTGGCGGCGCCGAGCGACAGGCGCAGCGAGCCCCGCGCCAGCGACCGGGGATAGCCCATGGCTTCGAGCACGTGCGACGGGTGCTCGGCACCGCTGGCGCACGACGAGGCCGCCGAGGCGTACACCCCGCCCCGCTCGGCCAGGAACAGCAGGGCCTCGCTCTCGATGCCCTCGAAGCACAGGTGGCACGACCCCGCCACCTTCGCCGACCGGTCGACCGGCACGCCGGCGCCGGAGGCGGGTCGCACGCCGGACTCGGTGACGCCCTCGACTGCGGCCCGCAACCCGTCGGCGAGGCGGTCACGCAGCCGCCCGACCCGCTCGACGGTCTCGGCGCGCCGAGCCACGGTGATCTGCGCCGCCCGGCCCATGCCCACGATGCCGGCCACGTTCGGCGTGCCGCCGCGGCGCTCGGCCTCCTGGCCGCCACCCACGATCTGGGGCTGCAGCGGCACGCCGTCACGCGCCACCAGGGCGCCGACGCCCTTGGGGCCGCCGAACTTGTGGGCGCTCACCGAGATCAGGTCGGCCGGTGCCGCCCGGGTGGCCACGTCCAGCCAGGGGAAGGCCTGCACGGCGTCGGTGTGCAGCAGCGCCCCGGGTGCGTGGCGCGCCATCACCTCGGCCACCTCCTCCAGGGACCACACCACGCCGTTCTCGTTGTTGGCCAGCATCACCGACACTAAGCGCACGTCGCCGTCCAGAGCCGCCGCGAGGGCGTCGAGGTCGAGCATCCCCGCGCCGTCCACCCCGACGACGCGCCCGCCCAGTTGCTCGGTCGGGCGCAGCACGGCGGGGTGCTCGGTGGCGCTGCAGACGACCGTTCCGCCCGGGCCGCCCGAGCCACCGGCAGCGCCGAAGACCGCCAGGTTGTCGGCCTCGGTGCCGCTGCCGCAGAACACGATCTCGCCCGGCCGGGCGCCGAGGGCCTCCGCCAGGATGTCCCGGGCGTCGTCGCCGGACCGCCGGGCCTCGCGGGCCATGCGGTGCGCCCCGGTGGGGTTGGCGTAGCAGCCGTCGTAGAACTCCCCCATCGCCTCGACGACCTCGGGGTGCATCGGCGTGGAGGCGGCATGATCCAGGTAGGCGACGGCAGCCATGTCCCCAGGCTACGAGGCCGCTGGGCTCGACAGTTGACGCACCATGGGCCGGGGCCGCTGTCTGGATTCCGGCCTCCGCCGGAACGACGCTTCGGGGCACCCGCCGGAATGACGGATCAGTGGGTGGAACCGCGTGAGGGCGTGCCGGCGTTGAATTCGGCGCGGGCAGCGACAGGCTGGAGTCGTGGAGGACTACCACCCCCGGACCTACGGCGAGGCGTTCGCCGATGTCTACGACGAGTGGTACGCCGACGTCACCGACACCGAGGCGTGCGTGGCCGCGGTCGCCCGGCTGTCCGGCGGGGGGCCGGTGCTGGAGATGGGGGCGGGCACGGGGCGCCTGGCGCTGCCGCTGGCGGCCGCCGGCGCGGACGTCTGGGCCTTGGACGCCTCCCGGGCGATGCTGGCCACCCTGGCCGCCAAGCCCGGCGGCGAGCGTGTGGTGGCGGTGCTCGGCGACATGGCCCGCCCGCCGTTGCGGCCCGGGGCCGGCTTCGCGTTGGTGCTGTGCGCCTTCAACTCGCTGTTCAACCTGCCCGACGCCACCGAGCAGCGGCTCTGCCTGCAAGCGGCGGCCAGGCTGCTGGCACCCGCCGGTCGCCTGATCGTGGAGACCTCGCTGCCGGGCGCCGGCCACGAACCCGGCGAGGCCCCCGGGATCGCCGGGGAAGCCGGGGATTTCCAGGTCGATAGCGTGGACGTGCGAGCCGTCGAGTCCGACCGGGTGGTGCTCAGCGCCTGGCAGCACGATCCGGTGAGCCAGAACATCCGCGGGCAGATGATCGACATCCGCGCCGGAGAGATCCGACTGCGCCCGTGGCGGCTGCACTACCGCACCGCGGCCCAGCTCGACGCGGCCGCCCGCGACGCCGGGCTGGAACTGGCCGAACGCTGGGCGGACTGGGGTGGCGGGGCGTTCGATCCGATCCTCTCGACCGAGCAGATCGCCGTCTACCGGCTGCGCCGGTGAGAGCAGCGATGAGGCTGCGCGTCGAGACCACCATCGCCGCCCCGCCCGGGGCGGTCTGGGCGCATCTGGAGGACATCGCCACCCACACCGAGTGGATGGCCGACGCCACCTCGATCGACTTCCTGACCGATCAGCGCCGGGGTGCCGGCACCCGCTTCGCCTGCCGGACACAGGTTGGGCCGCTGCGCACGACCGACCTGATGGAGATCACCGAATGGTCCCCGCCGAGCCGCATGGGGGTCCGCCACACGGGCGCGGTCTCCGGCGAGGGGCGCTTCGAGCTGACGGCGGCGGGTCCGGCCGGCGAGTCCACCAGGATGGTGTGGCTGGAGACCCTGCGGTTGCCGTGGTGGCTCGGCGGGCGGCTCGGTGCCCTGCCGGCCCGCCCCGTGCTGCGGCGCGTCTGGCGGGGGAACCTCGCCCGGCTGAAGGCCCGGGTGGAGTCCGGCGCCGGCCCCTAGCGGCTCCGGTGGCCCGACTCAGATGATCGGGTTGGTCCAGGTCGTGGCGGCCAGCAGGCCGGTGAAGAAGAACAGCCCGGCGAGTCCGAGTCCCGCCGTCGAGGCCAGCCAGCGAGGCACCCGCCTGCCGCGGTCGGGGCTCAGCACGATCCAGCTGGCCAGCAGGCCGCCCGCCAGGCCGCCGATGTGGCCGCCGATGGAGATGTTCGGAAACAGGAACGTGGTGACCAGGTTCAGCACCAGCAGCCCCATCACCCCCGAGTCCCTGGCCCTGCGCCCCACGGCTCGAGAGACCATGAGGTGCGCCCCCATCAGGCCGAACACCGCCCCGGAGGCGCCGATGGTGAGCGCCCGCGGCGATGCCAGCAGGGCACCGAGCGAGCCCGACAGAAGCGCCGCCACGTACAGCACGGCGTAGCGCACGATCCCCAGTTGCCGTTCCAGCGGCGCCCCCAGCAGGCCCAGCAGCAGCACGTTGAAGCCGACGTGGAGGATGTTGGCGTGCAGGAATCCGCTGGTGAACAGGCGCCACCACTCCCCGCCGAGATCCACCGCCGGTCCCCACAGGGCGCCGTTCTCCATGATGTTGCCCAGGCCGCTCCACGCCGAGCGCTGCGTGGCCGCCGAGACGACGAACAGCACCAGGTTGGCCGCCACCAGGACTCCTGTCAGCACCGCGGGGCGCTTGGCGAGGTTGAAGGTCGCCGGGCCGGACACCACGACCGGCTGCAGGCGGCGCCGCCGGGGGCGAGTCCCGGGTTGGGACGCGGCCGCGTCTCCGACCGCCCTCGCCCGGCGGGCGGCGGCGACGCAGCCGGGACACTGGAACCCGACGGGGGCGATGATCTGGCAATCGGGACAGATCGGCCGCTCGCAACGCTGGCAGCGCACGCCGGCGGGACGGCTCGTGTGCCGGTAGCAGACCGTCTCCGATCCTGCCCGGTCACTCACCCCGTCACCCTACCGGGGCCCTGCGGTGCCTCCGGCGCCGGTTACAGTGAGCGCCGAGCTGCGGAGGCCCCATGATCGCCAACTCGATTCTCGCCCATCAGGGCGGCTGGGACGAGATCCTCATCATCATCGGCCCGATCGCCGCCATCGTCGGGATCGTGGCGCTGGTCCGCCGCCGGCTGAACCGTGAGGCCGAGGAGGCGGACACCGACGTCGCCTCGCCGACCGGCGGCGACGCCGTGCGCTCCTAGCCGGCCGGCACCCAGGCGACGTCGGCGCCGAGGGACTGCAGCTTGCCCACCAGGTCCTCGTGACCGCGGCTGATGTGGTGGGTGTCGCGCACGATGGTCTCGCCCTCGGCACCCAGCCCGGCCACCACCAGGGCCGCCCCCGCCCGGATGTCCGTCGCCCGCACCGGGGCGCCGGAGAGGCGCTCCCGGCCCCGCACGATGGCGCAGCGGCCCTCCACGCGGATGTCGGCCCCCATGCGCACCAACTCGCCCACGTAGCGGAAGCGGTTGGCGAACACGTTCTCGGTCACCAGCCCCACTCCCTCGGCCAGGCTCAGCATGGCCACCAGCAGGGGCTGGTAGTCGGTGGCAACGCCCGGGTACGGCAGCGTGACGATCTCGGTGGCCCGCAGCCGCTGCGGCGCCATCGCCCACAACCCGCCCTTGATGGTGGAGGTGCGCAGGTTCATCTCGCCGAGTTTGTCGCAGAGCATCCGCAGGTGGCCCGGCTGGGCGCCGCGCAGGGTGATCTCGCCGCCGGCGATGCCCACCGCCGCCAGGAAGACCGCCGTCTCGATGCGATCCGGGACGGGGGTGTGATCCACCGGCGCCAGCGGGCCGCCGCCGTTGATGGTGATCGTCGGGCTGCCGGCACCCAGCACCTCGGCGCCCATGCGGTTCAGGAACGCCGCCAGGTCGGCGATCTCGGGCTCCCGGGCGGCGTTGTGGATGACCGTGCGGCCCTCCGCGGCGGTGGCGGCCATCATGATGTTCTCGGTGGCGCCGACGCTGGGCCACGCCAGGCTCACCTCCTCGCCCTTCAGGACGCTTGCCCGGGCGTGCACGTAGCCGTGGCTCACGTCGATGTCGACGCCGAGACGTTCCAGGGCCGAGAGGTGCATGTCGATGGGGCGGGAACCGAAGTCGTCACCGCCGGGCAACGCCACCATCGCCTCGCCGCAGCGGGCCAGCAGCGGGCCGAGCACGGCGATCGATGCCCGCATCCGGCTGACCAGGTCGTAGGAGGCGTGCGGCTCCAGCCGTTCAGGCACCTCCACGTGCAGGACGTCGTCGTCGCTGAACCACGCCCCGCAGCCGAAGCTCTGCAGCAGTTCGATCATCGTGGTGACGTCGGCGATGCGAGGCACCCGCCGCAGCGTGGAGAGGCCCTCCGCCAGTGTGGTGGCCGCCAGGAGTTTCAGGACGCTGTTCTTGGCGCCGCCGATCTCCAGCTCGCCGGCGAGGGGCTCGCCGGGCCGCACGCGGATCTCCGCCGGCGCGGGGGCGATGTCGTCGGGCGCGCCGGCTCGGCCGGCCTGCGGGTCGCCGCTCTCGGGTGCGGCGGAGTCCCCGGTGGGATTCATCCCCTCAAGTATGCTCGGCTCATGCCCGGGTCTTGGCGATAGGGGCGCGTTTGCCCCGTGTGACCTGCACCGAAACGTGCAGCCCGGACGAATTGCAGCGCCTGCTCCGGCCTCGTTCCGATGTCGTGGTCGAAGAGCCGGATCCCCCGACTCCCGAGGACGCGCCGGCACCCGGGACTCCGGCGCCCGAGGCGGCTTTCCGGGCGGTCGGCGGGCCCTTCGCCCACTACCGGCGCACCGTGCACATCCTCGAGCGCGGCGACGCCGAGTGCCTGGTCCGCCAGCACATCTCCTACCGGCTCTCGGTGCCGGTGTGGGGCTGGTTCCTGGCACCGCTGGCCAACCGCCAGTTGCGCCGGCCCCGCAGCGACGGCACGCAACCCTTCTGGGCACCCGCCGAGCGGCTGGATCCCCGCTCCGGCCAGGTCCTGGGGGTGCTGTGCCTGCTGGGGGTGGTGGCCGGCTACCTGGGCACGCTGCTGAGCCAGACCATCACCTTCGCCTTCGACGAGTTCGACGCCGGACTCGCCACCCAGGGCAACACCCTCACGGCGGTGCGGGTGGGCGTGCTGCTGGCGCTGGCGCTGGTGGCGCTGGCGGACCGCCGGGGGCGGCGACCCATGCTGCTCTTCGCCGCCGTGGCCGGCTGCCTGGTGGCGACATCCACAGCGGCTTCGACCGGCGTGTGGACCTACGGCGCCAGCCAGGCCGTCTCGCGCAGCCTCGCCACGGCGATGCTGGTACTGCTGGTGGTGATCGCCGCCGAGGAGGTTCCCGCCGGGGCCCGTGCCTACGCCGTGTCGGTGCTGACGCTGTCCGCGGGGCTGGGGTCGGGCATGGTGGTGTGGCTGCTGCCGCTGGCCGACCTGGGGCTGCGAGCCTGGCGCATCCTCTTCCTGGCGCCGCTGCTGGCGCTGCCGCTGGTGCTGTTCTGCGCCCGCCGGTTGCCCGAGAGCAGGCGCTTCGCACCGCAGCCGGCTGAAGCCCCGCCGGGCGGGCACCCCGGAGACGCCGAGCGCCGGCGCCGCCGGGCCAAGCGCATGTTCCTGCTGGGGTGCGGGGCACTCGGGGTCAGCCTCTTCGCGGCGCCCGCCTCGCAGTTCCTGAACGAGTTCCTGCGCAGCCAGCGGTCGTTCTCCGCCGGCAACATCAGTGTCTTCCAGCTCTCCATCAACACGCCGGCGGCGATCGGCGTGCTCATCGGCGGCCGCTTCTCCGACGTCCGGGGGCGGCGACGGGTCGGCGCCCTCGGTCTCGCCGCCGGTGCGGCCTTCACGGTGTTCCGCTACGTGGCGGACGGCTGGCCGATGTGGATGTGGGGCGTGCTGGCCGGCATCTTCGGCGCGGCCAGCGTTCCGATCATGGGGGCCTTCGGAGGAGAGCTGTTCGGCACGTCCAAACGTGCCGGCTCCAACGGTGTGATCACGACCATGGGCGTGATCGGCTCGGTGATCGGCCTGCAGATCGTGGGCCGCTTCACCGACGCCGGCGGTGAGTTCGGGCACGTCTTCGCCATGATCGCCGGAGCGCCGCTGGTGGTGGCGCTGCTGATCCTGTTCGTCTTCCCCGAGACGGCTTGGCGCGAGCTGGAGGACCTGAACCCCGAGGACCTCAAGCCGGCGGACCAGGCCGCCCGCCCGCCGCCGGGCTGAGCCCGCTAACCCCCCGGCGCCGCCAGCCAGGCGCGCACCGCGGCGACCACCGCCTCGTCGTCGGCCAGGCGGGTGTCGTGGCCGCGGCCGGGGAGCCACACGTGGGTGACATCACCGGCGATGGCGGCGGTGTGGGCGGCGAACTCCTCGGGCGTGCCGAACGGGTCCCGGTCGCCGCCCACGAACAGGCACGGCACCGCCAGGCTTTCGAAGTGGGCCACCCGCAGGTTGTCGGGTCGCCGGGGCGGGTGCAGCGGGTAGCTCAGCAGGACGAGACCGGCGGCGGGGAGCCCGTCGGCGACCGCCAGCGAGCAGACGCGGCCGCCCATGGAGCGCCCGCCCAGCACAAGACTCGCCGGATCGATGGACTCCTCGGCGCACATGGCCGCCGCCTGCTCGGCGATGTGCGGCACCAGCCGTTCGACCCGCGGCGGTGGCCCCCGGCGGCCGCCGCTGCGGTACGGAAACGCCACACGGTGCACCGGTAGCGGGACCAGCGCGCGCTCCAGGGCGACCAGGGTGTGATGGTCGGGGTCGCCGCCGGCGCCGGGTGCCAGGAGCAGGCCCCCGGCGGCACGCACCGCCGTGCTCACGACAGCAGGATCCGCCGCGCCTCCACGAGGTCGCTGATCCGTGCGCCGGCCTCACCGTCGGCGCCGCCGGCGCCGGGATGGGCCGTGGCCACGAGGCGACGGAAGCGCTTCTGCCCGTCGGCCGCGACGAGCCCGTCGCGCGACTCCAACT
>JAPPKQ010000436.1:0-5469 GCA_028819945.1 bacterium
GTCCTACCTGACCTTCGAGATGGGGTTGAAGGCGGTGGACGAGAGCTTCACGGCGATCTACGTGCCGACCGGCAGGTACCCGTTCGACTTCGACAACATCGCCGGGGCGACCGAGGCGTTCGCCAGCTCCGCGGCCGAGGGCGCCGACGCCGTCTACCCGTATCTCGGCGGCGCGCACGAGCCGGTGGTCGCGCTGGCCAACGAGGAGGGCATCATCACGATGTCCGCCGGTGCCTCCGACGTCTGTGAGCGCACCGACCTGCACTACGACATCGCCGTGCAGTTCGACGCCGGCGACTACATCGCCACGTTGCTGGAGCTGATCGCGGACGGGGCCTTCGGCGAGGGCGAGAGCTTCCTCTTCAGCGTCGGGGCGTTCCCGTTCGTGGGCGCCAAGATGTGTGACCCCACGCCCGAGCAGCAGGCGGAGTTCGAGGCCGAGCTGGCACGCATCGCCGCCGGCGACTACGCCGAGGCGTTCTTCGGCGTCAAGGCCGAGGCCTACGGCTTCTAGACACCCCGACTCGACGAGACGGCAGGCCCGTCACCGGGGGATGACACCCCCTGGGCGGGCCCGCCGCTCGCGCAGGCGAATGCCCGCCAACCCGGCCGGTGCCCGTCATTCCGGCGAAAGCCGGAATCCATTCCGGAGGAGGCTCCTCGCTCGATGACCTCACCGGCGGCTGAGCTGCGGGGCATCACCAAGCGCTTCGGTGCCGTGGTGGCCTGCGACAACGTGGACTTGGCGCTGCAACGAGGCGAGATACACGGCATCCTCGGCGAGAACGGCGCCGGCAAGTCGACGCTCATGAAAGTGCTGATCGGCCTCGTGCTGCCCGACGCCGGCGCGATCCGCATCGACGGCGAGCAGCGCCGCATCAGAGATCCCGCCGAGGCGGCCGAGTTGGGCATCGGCATGGTGCACCAGCACTTCAGCCTCGTGGAACCGCTCACGGTCTGGGAGAACGTCATCCTGGGCGAACGCACTCGCCTCGACGCGGCGGCGGCGAGGCGGCGCGTCGGCGAGATCAGCGAACGCTACGGCCTCGCCATCGACCCCGACGAGCGGATAAGCGATCTGAGCGCAGGCCTGCGCCAACGCGTCGAGATCATCAAGTGCCTGCGGCGCGATCCGGCGATCGTCATCCTCGACGAACCCACCTCGGTTCTCACACCGGGGGAATCGGAGCAGCTGTTCGAGGTGCTGCGGCTCGTCGTGGAGCGCGAGAACAAGGCCGTGGCCCTCGTCAGCCACAAGCTGGACGAGGTGCTGGCGGCGACCGACCGGATCACCATCATGCGCGCCGGAGCCGTCGTGGATCGCCGCGAGACCGGCGACGCCGACGCTCCGGGTCTGGCCCGGGCGATGGTGGGACGACCGGTGTCGCTGCGTTCGGCGGGCGCGGCCCTGGGTCACATCGAGGGCCTCGAGGATGGCGTCGCAGCTTCGGAACCCGAGGCCGGCAACGGCCCCGAAGCCACCGGGCCGCCGCCGGTGCTGTCGATCCGCGATGCGAGAGCCCGAGGCCGCGATCGGCGGACGCTGCTCGACGGACTGTCACTCGATGTGCGTCCGGGAGAGATCGTCGGGGTCGCCGGCGTGGAGGGGAACGGCCAGGCCGCCCTCAGCGACCTGCTGTCGAGCCTGCTCCCGCTCGAGGGCGGCACGGTGCGGGTTCGCGACGAGCGGCCGCTGCCCGGTCGTCCCGGAGCGATGGCTGCGGCGGGGGTTGCGGTGGTGCCGGCGGACCGTCACGAGTCCGGGTGTGTGCTGGACATGACCGTGGCGGAGAACCTGACACTCGTCTCGCCGCCGCGGGCCCGCACGGGCCGGGCCCTGCTCGACAGCGCCGGCCGCGCCATCCTGGACCGCACCGGACGCCGGGCGCACGCCGAGCGGCTCATCGAACAGTTCGGGATCCAGACGCCCGGAGCGGACGCCCCGATGTGGTCGCTGTCGGGCGGGAACCAGCAGCGCGTGGTGCTGGCCCGCGAACTCAGCGGCGACCCGGCAGTGCTGGTTGCGGCCCAGCCGACGCGGGGGCTCGACGTCGGGGCCATCGAGTACGTCTCCGAGCGACTCCGGGAGGCGGCGGCGGACGGCGTGGCCGTGCTCCTGATCTCCACGGAACTGGAGGAGGTACTGGACCTCGCCGACCGGATCGTGGTGATCTTCCGGGGGCGGATCGTCGGCGAGATGGACCGTGCCGACCTCGATGTGGAACGGCTCGGCCTGCTCATGAGCGGGGCGCAGGAGGCGGCGGCCTCGTGACCGGCGTGGACGCGGGCGCCGGAGCGGGCGACGTGCGCTACGACCGCGCCCGCGAGGGCGCCACGGTGCTCGGCATCTATCTGACCAGCATCGCCGTCGCCCTCGTGGTGGCTGCGCTGGTGCTGCTCGCCACCGGCGGTTCGTGGACGAGCGTGCTGTCGGCGCTGCTGGACGGCAGCGTGCGCGGCCCGGGGCGCTGGGGCACCACCATCGGCGTGGCCATCCCGCTGCTGCTGGTGGCCCTCGGCACCATCGTCAACGCCAGGGCCGGGCTGGTGAACCTCGGCCAGGAGGGGCAACTGTTCGTGGGCGCGGCGTTCGGGACCTACGTCGCCACCCATATCGGCGCCGGCGGTCCGGGGGTGCTGTTCCTCATCATGCTGGCCGGCGTGGCGGGCGGGGCGATCTGGGCGGGCATCGCCGCAGTCCTGCGCTATCAGCGGCGCATGCCCGAGGTGCTGACCACGCTGCTGCTGGTGTTCGTCGCCTCCCAGGCGGTGGGCTACGGCCTGAAGAACAAGAACCTCCTGCTGGATCCGACGCCCGACCAGGCCAACCGGAACCTCATCAGCGAACGCCTGCGCCCCGACACGCGCCTGCCCCGCCTCGACTGGTTCGGCAACGAGTTCCCCATGACCGCCTTCGTGGCGTTGCTGATGGCGGTCCTCGTGGCACTTGTGCTGCGCTGGACGATCGTCGGCTTCCGCCTGCAGATGCTGGGGCGCGGCCCGCGCACGGCGCACCGGGCCGGCGTCAGCGAGGCGCGCTACGGAGGTCTGGCGCTCGTGGCCTCGGGGGCGTTCTGCGGGCTGGCGGGGGCGTTCATGCTGGCGGGCGGCGACTTCGGGAACTACCGGCTCACCCCCAACTACCCGGTGAACATCGGCTGGGAGGGGCTGCTCGTGGCGCTCGTGGCCCGGAATCACCCGCTCGTGTCGATCCCGGTTGCGTTCGTCTTCGCCGGGCTGCGCACCGGCTCGGGATTCCTGGCGGCCACCGGTGTGGACCGCGACATCACGAAGGTCGTGCAAGCTCTGCTGGTGCTCGCCCTGCTGGTGCCGCCCGCCGTGTTGTTCGTGCGCAACCGCCGCCGGGCCCTCGCCGCAGCCGCCGAGCGGGTCTAGGAGGCTGCTGAGCCATGCCGCCGCCGACCCCCCGAGTCGTCATTCCGGCGGAGGCCGGAATCCATAGTGCGGCTGCCCCGCCGGTGCCCGCCGCCGATCGTTGCGGAGGCTCGTGAGTCATGGCCGGCGACTTCTTCTTTGCCGTCGGGGACGTGCTCTCCAGCGAGACCACCTACAGCAGCGGCTGGCGCCTGGCGGTGGCGCTGGGCTTCGTCGCAGTGGGGGAGTGGATCGCCGAGCGGGCCGGCACCATCAACATCTCCGTGGAGGGCGCCATGCTGGCCGGCGCGTTCGCCGCGGCCATGGGCTACGACGCCTCAGGGTCGGTGGCGGTCGGCCTGCTGATCGGCGCGGCCGCCGGCCTGCTGGTGGGCGCCGTGCAGGCCCACTTCAGCCACAACCTCACCGCCAACCAGTTCGTGGTCGGCCTCACGCTCAACATCTTGGTGCTGGGTCTGGCCAGCTTCCTCAACAGCAGCCTCAAGCCGGAGACGGCCACGGCGCACGTCTTCGAGGTGCCGGGCCTGGTGGAGATCCCGCTGCTGGGCCCGGCGCTGTTCGGCCAGCCCTGGCCGCTGTACCTGCTGTACCCGCTGGTGCCGCTGGCCTGGTGGCTCGTCTACCGCACCCGCTGGGGACTGGAGGTACGGGCGGTGGGGGAGAACCCCCAGGCGGCCGACGTGTCCTCCATCGACGTGAACGCCCGGCGGCGCCAGGCTGTCTACATCGCCGGCATCACGTCAGGTCTCGGCGGCGGCTACCTGCTGCTGGGCCAGGTGGGATGGTTCGAGGACGCCATCGTGGGCGGCCAGGGCTTCATCGCCATCGCCGCGGTGATCTTCGGCGGCTGGACGCTGCGGGGTGCCATGCTCGGCTGCCTGCTGTTCGGCAGCGCCAACTCCTTCAGGTTGAGCCTGCCGGCGGTGGGTCACCCGCTCAATTCGGAGCTGCTGTCGTCGCTGCCGTTTGTGCTAACCATCTGCGTCATGGCGCTCTTCGCACACCGCACCCGCGAGCCGCAGTCCCTGGCCCGCCCGTTCATCCGAGGCCTGCGATGAAGGCGGTCCTCTACGACAGCCACGGCGGCCCGGAGGTTCTCTGCCACACCGACGTGCCCGACCCCGAGCCGGGGCCGGGGGACGTCGTGGTGCAGGTTGCCGCCACTGCCCTGAACCGTCTCGACATCGTGCACCGGGCGGGCTATTTCACGATGCCCGGATTCGCGCTGCCGCACATCGCCGGCATGGACGTGGCGGGGGTGGTCGCCCTCGTCGGTGAGGCTGTGGACGACGTGTCGGTCGGCGACCGCGTCGTGGTGGATCCGTCGATGTCGGGCGTGCGGGAGGACTCGCTCCTCGCCGGGCGCGGCGACCTCTACGGCGAGTTGGGGATCATCGGCGCCACCGCCGACGGCGGCTACGCCGAGTTGTGCCTGGTGCCCGCCAGCCATGTCTTCCCGGTGCCCGACGGCATGTCCTTCGACGAGGCGGTGGTCTTCCCGACCTGCTGGATGACCGCTGCGCACGCCCTGTTCGATGTGGGCGGGCTGCAGGCCGGCGAGACGGTGCTCATCCACGCGGCCGGCAGCGGCGTGTCCACGGCGGGGATCCAGCTGGCCGTCGAAGCCGGCGCGCGGGTCCTCGCCACAGCCGGCACCGACGAGAAGTGCGCCCGGGCCACCGAACTCGGCGCCGCGGCGGTCGCCAACAACCGCACCACCGACATCGCCGGCTGGGCGCGTGCGCAGACCGACGGCGCCGGCGTGGAGATGGTCTTCGAGCACGTCGGCCCGGCGTTGTGGGAGGCCTCCATGTTCTCGCTCGGCGTCCGCGGCCGGCTCGTGAACTGCGGCAACACCACCGGCGACTCGGTCACGATCCCGTCGCTGGGGCACCTGTTCCACATGGGGCTGCACATCATCGGCTCGGACCCCTACCGCCCCGAGGAGTTCGGCCCCGTCTGGGAGCAGTACTGCGGCGGGGGGGGGGGGGGGCCCGCGGGGGGGGGGGGGGGGCGCGTAGGGGGGGCCCGCCCCCCCCCCCGGCGGGGGGGGCGCGGGCGCGGGGGGGGCCA
>JAPPKQ010000436.1:5479-8404 GCA_028819945.1 bacterium
CCCCTACCGCCCCGAGGAGTTCGGCCCCGTCTGGGAGCAGTACTGCGGCGGCGACTTCGTCGCCCCGGTGGACTCGGTGATGCCTCTCTCCGAGGCCGCCGCCGCCCAGGAGCGGATGTTCGCCAGCGACCTCTTCGGCAAGATCCTCCTGCGACCCTGAGGCCCGCCGTGGCCGACTCGCCGTCTCGCGTCATTCCGGCGGACGCCGGAATCCAGGATGCGGCGACTCCGCTTGCGCCCGCGGTCGACTATTCGACAGGTTCATAGGGTCAAGCCGTGGCCGACTCCCCCTACCCGGAGCTGAAGAAGACCCACACGATGGCCCGGCTGGGCCGCCCCTGGACCGACGTGAAACCCGCCCCGTCGGCGCCGGTGTGGAACGTGATCTTCGGCCTCGGCGCCTACTGGATGCTGGTCGGGGCGATCGAGCTCGGGCTCTTCGACGCGCTCTGGGACCACGGACCGCTGCGGCCCGAGGAGTTGGCCGGCCGCCTGGAATCCTCGACGTCGCATACCGCCGCGTTGGCGGACGCTCTCGTGGTTCTCGGACTGCTCGACCGCCACGACGGGCGTTTCGACCTGAACGACTGCTCGCGGCGCTACCTCTGCGGTCAGAGCCCCACCCCGATGGCCGACCTGGTGTCGGTCGCCCCCGGCCCGGCGGATAACTGGATCGACCTGGCCGCCACCATCCGCCGGGGCGAGCCCGCGCACCCCGTGGACGGCGACGTGGCGGGGTTCTGGGTGCCGCTGGTGGAGGAGACCTTCGGCACGGTGCTGCGCGCGGCTGTGCGCGCCGACGCCTGGATCTCCTACAGCCACCTGAAGGCCCCGCGGGTCGCCGACCTCGGTGCCGGAGGGGCGCCCTGGAGCATCGCCGTGCTGCGCGCCTGTCCCGGCGCCACCGCCGTCGTGAACGACCTGCCGGAGGTGCTGGAGGTCGCCCGGACGCGCCTCGCCGACGCCGGAGTGGCAGATCGCTGCGAGCTGCGCCCCGGTGACTATCACACGGTCGCGCTGGAGGACGAGTCGTTCGACCTGGTGGTGCTCGGGCACATCTGCCGCACCGAGGGGGCCGACGGCACCCGGGCGCTCCTGGGGCGGGCGACCGCCGCCCTGCGCCCCGGCGGGCGGGTGCTGGTGTCGGACTACTTCCGCGCCGAGGATCCGAGCCGCAGCCCCCAAGGCGTCTTCATGGCGGCCACCATGGCGGCCTGCACGGCGCGCGGCACCGCCTTCACCTACGAGCAGATGTCAAGCTGGCTGCGCGAGGCCGGACTCGCCGAGATCCGCCTCATCGAACCGATCGCCGCCCAGCAGATCTTCGTGGCAACCAAACCGGCGACCACGCGCCAACCAACTGAGTAGTGTCGATCAACCAACTACCCGACCGCCCTATCCGGTTGGGGCCTGGATATCTCTCGGGGTCCTTTTTCCCGAAGGCTCCCGGACAGGCGGTCAGCCGCTGCCTGATCTTCGTCGTCGAGGGCCGGCAGACGACCTATGTCACTCGCCGTACGGGCCGAGGAACCGCTCTCCGTCGAAGTGGATCAGGTGGGTGGGATCCTCCGCCACCCAGACTTCGGTCTCCCATGAGATTTCTGCCACGTACTTCGCCAGTGTCCGGCGGTCCTCGAAAGCCGTCACAAACACCAGACCTGCGGAGGAGGCTGAGAACAGGTCCCGTAGCTCTTCGCGTCGTTTCGGGTTCACGGGCCCATGGCTGGTGACGGCTTCGATGAGCACCAGCCAGTCCCGGTCCACATCGTGGATGACCAGGTCGGGCATCTTGCCGTGCTCATCGAGCAGGATTCCTAGATTCTCAAGTCGCCCTTGGTCGTGTATCGCGAACTTCTCGTCCGCGTCGCCGATGTACAGCACCGCGCCACCGCGCGTGAAGAGTGGGCAGAAGTCCTCCAGGATTCTCGCAACCAGTTCGTTCTGCCCGCCCGGCGACAGGCTGACCTGCTGCCCTTCCGGGAGCGTGACGGGGATTCGCTGGAGGTCCCGCTCGAGTGCCCACCGCTCGGCCAACGACTCGATCCGATGCTGATAGTTGATCAACTCGACGGCCCAGTCCACTGTCTTGTAGGCCCGCAGGAGCCGGAGCGACGGCGGGCTGACCTGGTAGACAGTCTTCCCGCTGTTGATCGGCCGTTCCGGCTCGTCCGGATTCAACACCACGAGCCCGGCTGAGAGGAACTGGTGAACCGTCTGGCGCCTGACGGTCTCACGGGTGTTCGGCGCGTACTGCTTGCCGTAGTGCTCGGCCATGAAATCCATCAACTGGGTGATGCCCCGCAAGGGCGCCGCAGCCTCGCTCCACGCCCTATCCGGGGTGAGATCGAGCAGCGCCAACAGGGTCAGGGCGGATCGCTCGTTGCGCTGCTGTCTCGGGAACCCGAGTTGGCTCAAGACATCGATGGCCTCCTCAGCAGTTGCCATCACTGATCGTCCCCTGAAGCCGGCACGTGGCGGTCGAACAGAGCGTCGATGGCGGCTTGCGTGTGCTCGGTCTCCCTGGCTGCGGCCCCGAGAGTCAATAGCTGGCCCGTCGTCGGATAGTTCAATGACCGCAGATCGGTTGCGTTCACCTGCGTGTGCCCGTTGAACTGCCTGAAGAACATGTCGGTCGCCGTCGTGTTCAGGTAAGCGGCGAGTCCCCAAGCAAGGTCGAGAGGCAGCCCGGTTCCGTCGCGGTGGAAGACGTTGACATGGTTCTCCACAGCCACCTCAGCGGATCCGAGATCATCGGTCTCGAGTACGGCCGCAACGACCCTCCGACGCTCCTCCTTGGAAGAGAACCGCTTGACCAGCACGTAGTTGCCCGCGGGCAGAAGCATCTTCTGCGTCGTGCTGTTGACAGCGAGCGCCGCCGGCTTCTTGCGGCGCGGTCCCCCCAGCCGGACGCGCCCCACCCGGACG
>JAPPKQ010000190.1 GCA_028819945.1 bacterium
TAGCGCGTCGGTCTGGGGGACCGAAGGTCCCGGGTTCAAATCCCGGCAGCCCGACTAGGATCCTCCGGAATCGGGAGGGTTCCAACTAGCCACGGAGGTCGGACATGCCCACGCCGCAACCCGCAATTTTCGCCGAGATGGGACAGCACCAGTGGTACGTCCACCTGAGCCGGGTGGACGGTGCCGACCTGGACCACATCAAGAGTGTCGTCTCCGACACCCGCGCCGCAGCCGATGCCGCCGGCGTCAACCTCGTGGTGGGCCTCGGGCCCGGTCTGCTGGCCGAACTGACCGATGACGTCCCCGACGACTTCCAGGACTTCGTCACCATCGAGTCCACCGACGGCAGTGGGCGCGAGGCCAAGGGCACCCAGGAGGAGTTGCTGTTCTGGCTGAACAGCCCCGACAAGGACAAGGTCTGGCAGACGCAGTACGACGCCCGCACCGCCCTTGCCGGCCACATGGTCGTGCCGCGCGACACCAACACCTTCATCCTGGGCGACTCGCTGGACATGACGGGGTTCATCGACGGCACCGGCAACCCCGAGCCCGAGGACGAGCCAGAGGTGGCCCTCGTGCCCGACGGGTCACCGGGTGCCGGCGGCAGCTTCATCCTCGCCCAGCGCTGGGTCCACGACCTGGAGGGCTGGAACAAGATGAGCGTCGAGGAGCAGGAGAAGGTCTTCGGGCGCACCAAGCCCGACAGCGAGCGGCTCGACCCGCAGGAGGACTTCTCGCACCTCAGCCACGTGGAGCTCCGCGAGGGGGCCACGGCGGACGCCACCAAGCCGAAGCGCAACGAGATCGCCCGCCGCTCCACCCCGTACGCCTTCCACGGCGCCGTGTCGGTCGTGGGCCTGTACTTCATGGCCTTCTGCCGGGAGCAGGCGCCGTTCCGCGAGCGCCTGCGGGCCATGTACGGCCTCGACGGCACCGGCGTGCGCGACCGGTTGACGGACTTCTCCAACCCGGCATCGGGGTCGTTCTACTTCGCCCCGTCGGTGGAGGCTCTCGACGCCATGCTGGCGTAAGCCGACGCAGCGGTCTCAGCAGCCAGTTCGTGCCCGGGTCCGATCCGGGGCACGAGCGATTTTTCGGCGGCGCCGCGGGGCCCCGGACCTCCGCCGGCGCGGCAAGGCATCGCTTGTCGTCTCCGGCCGGCGGGTAGCGTTGCGGCGTGTGTGGGCGCTACGTCTCGGCGAGTCCGGCTGAGGATGTAGCCGCCTATTTCGGGGCGGAGCTCGGTGCCGGCGTCGGCCTGGAGCCCAGCTACAACGTGGCGCCGACGAACGACGTGTACGCCGTTCTCGTGAGCGAGGGGCTCCGGACGCTCGCCACCCTGCGCTGGGGTCTGATCCCGCCGTGGGCCTCCGACGCCAAGATCGGCAATCGCATGATCAACGCGCGCTCCGAGACCGTGGCGGAATCCAAGGCCTACCGCCGCCCCTTCCGGGCGCGGCGCTGCATCGTCCCCGCCGACGGCTTCTACGAGTGGGTGCCGATCCCGGCGGAGCAGCACAAGCAACCCATGTACATCCACCGGGTCGACGGGGAACCGCTCGCCTTCGCGGGCCTCTGGGAACGCTGGCGGCGCCCCGAGGGCGACCCCGTGCGCTCGACGACGATCATCACCGGCCCCGCCAACGACCGGATCGCCGCGGTGCACGATCGGATGCCGATCGTGCTGCCGCCGAGCGCCTGGGAGCACTGGCTCGACCCCGACTGCGACGACGCCTCGGTGCTCAGGGACCTGCTGGTGCCGGCCCCGTCGAAGTTGTTCACCTTCCATCCGGTCAGCCGGGAGGTCAACAACCCGCGCCGAAAGAGCCCTCACCTCATCGAACCGCTCGCTCCCTGAGGTCACCGGTGGCGCGCGCCCGACTCTCCGTGGCCCTGGGTGCCGTCCCGGCGCATCCGGCACAGCAGGACTGGCGGTCGCGCCTCGAGCGGGCCACCCTGCGATGGCAGGCCAGGCTGGACACCGCGGCCGTGGACAACGTCCTGCCGTGGATCCTGGCTCTGGCCGGGGGCGGCGTGCTGGCGGGCCTGGCGCTGACCCGTGCCCATTCGCTGCAGGCGGGAACAGAACTGGCGCTGTTCAACCAGAGCATCTGGCAGGTGAGCGAGGGGTTCCGTCCCCACTCGACGCTGGTCGGCGGCGACTACCTGGCCCGAAACGGGGCGTTCATCATCTACCCGCTGTCGGTGCTGGTGCGCTGGCTGCCGATCACCACCACCGTGCTGGTGGTGCAGGCCTCCGCCCTGGCGCTGGGGATCGTGCCGCTGTGGCGTATCGCCCGGCGCCGTGCCGATCTGAAGGTGGCGCCCGCGGCGGCCGTGGCGTTCGCCTACGCCGTCTACGCCGCGCTGCACAACGCCAACCTCTCCGGCTTCCACCCCGAGACGCTGGCGGTGCCCGCCCTGCTGGGCGCCGTCTACTACGGGCTGGGTGCCCGCTGGACGCCCTTCGGCCTGCTGGCGGCGGTGGTGCTGGCGTGCCGCTCGGAACTCGGCTGGATGGTGATGGTGCTCGGCGTGGTCCTGGCGGTGGAACTCCGCCCGCGGGCGACCGGCGCCGAGGAGTTCGATCGCGAGCACTCGTTGTGGAGGGTCCCGGCCCGAGTCGGCCGGTCGCTGCTGGCCATCTCGGGACGGCACTCCCGCACCGCGCTCATCTGGGCGTTCGTGGGGCTGCTGTGGTCGCTGCTGGCGACCGAGACCATCCAGCCTCTGCTGGCCGGCGGCGAGTTCCCCCACCTCGCCCGCTACGCGGAGTACGGCGACTCCAGCACCGCGGACGTCATCTGGGGGATCCTGCGGCAGCCGCACGTGTTCCTCGGCAACCTGGTGACCCAGGAGAATTTCGTGCTGATGGTCACGCTGCTGGCCCCGGTGCTGTTCCTGCCGCTCGTCGAGTTGCGCTACCTCATGCCGGCGGTGCCCTTCTTCGTCGTGCAGCTGGCCTCGGACGCGCCGCAGGCGCTGCTGGCCGAGACCGTGCCGGTGGCGGTGTTCGTGCTGGTGGCAACGACCTTCGCCCTGCGCCGTGCCGGGGCGATGCTGGTGCGGCGCGTGCGGGTCAACCGCCGGCTGGTCGTGACGCTGCTGCTGGCCTCGGCCATCTTCTTCGTGCGGGACGCCGCCAGCTCGCCCTTCCACGCGCCCTGGCAATGGACGCGCGACGCCGCCGACGGTGACCGGCTGGCGGCGGTGGAGCAGATTCCCGACGACGCCGCCGTGCGTGCCTCGCCGCACCTGCTGCCGCTGCTGGCCGAGCGGAACGTCCTGTTCGAACTGGAGACGGCAGGATCCTCGGCGCGCGCCGCCGCCCAGTCGGCCGTCGAGGGCGTGGGGTGGATCGCCCTGGATCTCGCCTCGGCCGGGCAGTGGGGCTCGGACTCCCTGGAGGTCGAGCGCTTCGACACCACGCTCCGCCAGCGGGGTTGGGAGCGGGTCTTCGCCGCCGAGCAGGTGCGGGTGTACCGCTACGTCGGCTCGGGGGAGGTCAGCGCCGCGCCCGGCACCTGACCGTCAGGCCTCGCCTCCCAGAGCCTCCCGCAGCCGCGCCGCGTCGGCGGCCAGCTCCGACTGGTCGACGCTCGCCGCCGCGTTGGCGAAGTCCAGGTCCGACATGGAGTCGGCGCCGAAGACGTGCAGGTGAACGTGCGGCACCTCGAAGCCCGCCATCACGGTGGCGACCCGCTCCGTGCCGAACGTCTCCATGATGGCCCGCCCCACCCGGTGGGCCACGGCGGTCAGGTGCATGTTGGTCTCGACGTCCAGGTCCAGCCAATGATCCACCTCGGCCACGGGGACGACCAGGGAGTGGCCGGCGGTGAGCGGGTTGATCGACAGGAACACGGCGCAGCGCTCGTCGCGCCAGACGAAGTGGCCCGGCAACTCGCCGTTCAGGATCCGTGTGAAGAGCGTCGCCATCGAGTCCTCCCGCTCTGCTCGCAGTCGTGGACCGCACGGTACTCTCCTGCCGTGGTACCGGAGAGCCTGCGCCAACAGATCTGGACCGTTCCGAACCTGGTCACGTTGCTGCGGCTGGGCTGCATACCGATCTTCTGCTGGCTGCTGTTCGGTCTAGAGAGCCGCCTCGCCGCGGGGATCCTGCTGGGGGCGCTGGGCGCCAGCGACTTCGTGGACGGCTACCTGGCGCGCCGCTTGGACCAGGCGACCGAGCTGGGAGCCATCCTGGATCCCGTCACCGACCGGTTCATGCTCTTCGCGGCGGTGATCTCCATGCTCGTGAGCGGCGACGTGGCCCTGTGGTTCGGCATCGTCGCGCTCGTCCGGGAGTTCGGGCTCTCGACCGGGACCCTGGTGCTGGCATCCCGGTGCCTGGGATGGCTGGGTGTGAACGCCTGGGGCAAGGCCGGCAGCTTCGGCCTCATGTTCGCGTTCCCGCTGTTCCTGCTGGGGCAGGCCGACATCCCCGGATCGGGCGGCTGGACCATCGCCGGCTGGGTGTGGGGCATCCCGTCGCTCGCAATCGCCTGGTACGGGGCGTACCTCTACGTACTGGCGGGTCGCCGCGCCCACGCCCGGTCGTCGGAGACGGGGTCCGGCGCGTCGCCCGCCGGGGGCTCCTGACGGCGTTGCCGGGGGGGTCGATGGCGGGAGCCGGGTGGCGGGTGGGGTAGCGGGGCGGTGATGGCGCAGCCGACGCGGCGACTCCTCGACCCCCGAAATCCGCGGTGAACGTTCCCGAACTGCTCCGGTACTCCGAGGATCACGGCTGGGTGGCGCAGGAGGGCGAGGGGCAGGACCACCTCGTGCGTGTCGGTCTCACCGACTTCGGTCAGGATCTGCTCGGTGAGGTGGAGTTCGTCGACCTGCCGGCGCCGGGGAGCCGGCTCTCCGCGGGCGACCTGATGGCGGAGATCGAGGCCCGCAAGGCGACCAGCGAACTCTACGCACCGCTGGCGGGTCGGGTCGTGGCCGTCAACGGACTGCTGGCCGAGACACCGGAGGTACTCAACAGCGACCCGTACGGCGACGGCTGGCTGTGCCTGCTGGCACCCGAGGACGTCGCACACGTCGACGATCTGATGGACGGCGCGGCCTATGCGAGGTACGCCGGTGGCTGAGGAACCGCTGGCGGGCATCAGCGACGTCGTCAACGGGCTGCGCAGCGACTTTCCCGACGTGTCGGTCTCCAAGCTGCGATTCCTCGAGAGCCAGGGGTTGATCGCGCCGCACCGCACGGCCAAGGGGTACCGGAAGTACTCCCGCACCGACGTGGCCAAGCTGCGCTGGATCCTGACCCAGCAGCGGGAGAACTTCCTGCCGCTGCGGGTCATCAGGGAGCGCATGGCCGGTGTGGAGTGGAGCGCCCGCGTCTCCGAGGAGGCCGAGCGGCTGCCCGACGTGGACGTGAGCGACCGGGTCCGGCGCCTCGCCCCGACGCCGGCGCCGGAGCCCGCCGGGACCGGCATGACCCTGCCGCAGCTCGCCAACGCCAGCGGGCTGAGCCTCTCCCAGGCGCGGGAGTTGACGCGCTACGGCCTCCTGGTGCCGCGCCCGGCCGCCGACATCGACTTCTACGACGCGCAGGCTCTGGAGGTGGCGCGCATCGCCCGGCAGATGTTCGACCAGGGTCTGGAACCGCGGCACCTGCGGATCTTCAAGGCGTCGGTGGACCGGGAGATGGATCTCTCGACGCCGGCTGTGCAGCGGGTCCTGCAGGCCGGCGGCGCCGACGCCCAGAACCGGGCACGCGACCTGCTGGCGACGCAGGCCGCGCTGGCCTCCTCGCTCCGCGAGGCGCTCGTACGGCGCACGCTGCAGAGCCTCGGCTGAGCGTGGCACCGGCACAGGCGCCGCGTCCGGCCGGGGGCGCCATCTACGAGCGAGGCAGGATCGCCGAGCGGGTGCATGCGCTCGGGGCGGCCGTCTCCTCGGAGTACGCGGCGCGCCTCGGTGACGGTGACGCCGTCGTCCTCGTGGGTGTGCTCCGGGGTTGCCTGCCGTTCCTGGCCGACCTGGCACGGACGTTGCGCGTGGACTCCGAGATCGACTTCCTGGCGATCTCCCGTTTCGCCCCCAACTCCGGGCGGGTACGGATCACCCGCGACCTCGACATCGACATCGGCGGGCGCCACGTCCTGCTGGTGGAGGGGATCGTGGACAGCGGTCTCAGCGTGGGCTTCCTCTGCGACGAGTTGCGCCGCCGCTCCCCGCTCAGCGTCGAGGTCTGCACGCTGGCGGATCGGCAGGTCCGGCGGGTCCTTCCCCTGGAGCCACGCTACGTGGGCTTCACGGTGGATGACTCCTTCCTCGTCGGTTACGGGCTCGAGCACCGGGGCCGCTACGGGAACCTTCCGGACCTGCGAGCCGTGGATCGTCGCGCCCTCGAAGGCGACTCCG
This sequence comes from bacterium, assembly GCA_028819945.1. Lineage (GTDB taxonomy): Bacteria > Actinomycetota > Acidimicrobiia > Acidimicrobiales > CATQHL01 > VXNF01. The sequence continues at coordinate 6,376 of JAPPKQ010000190.1, forward strand.
ACGCCTACGTGGATTCCCTCTACCGGTCGCGGACCACTCGTCCGTCGTAGGCCCCGCCCGTAGGGGGGATGACGGGTCCGCGGCTATTGTCAGGGCGTGATCGAGATGGACCTCGTCGGCGTGCGCATCGAGCTGCCCACCAACACGCCGATCCTCCTGCTGCGCGAGCAGGCTCCGAATCCGCGGCTCCTGCCCATCTTCATCGGCGCGCCGGAGGCGACGGCCATCGCCCTGGCTCTGGAGGGTGTCGAGGTGCCGCGCCCCATGACGCACGATCTCATCAAGGTCATCCTCGAGCACATGGGTGTGGCGCTGCTGCGGGTCCTGGTGACGGAGTTGCGCGACAAGACGTTCTACGCCGAGTTGGAACTGGGGGAGAACGGCCAGACCCAGCGGGTGTCGTGCCGCCCTTCCGACGCGATCGCCGTGGCGGTGCGCTGCGGTGCACCCATCTTCGCCGCCGAGGAGGTGCTGGCCGACGCCGGCTACCGGGAGCGGAGCGACGCCGAGGAGTCCGAGGACGACGAACCGTCCGAAACGCAGGATCCCGACGAGGTGGTCGAGCAGTTCCGCGAGTTCATCGACACCGTCCGCCCGGAGGACTTCGAGTCCTGACTCTCCGGCCGCCCGGCGAGATATCCCCAGGCCGGCGCGAATTGCAGTAGAGTAGTTACAGCGCTGGACGCAAGCTTCCGGAGGGACGTCCATGAGCGACAATGTCGTACGTAGTTACACCTCGAAGCAGGCTCAGGAAATCGCCGGGATCACCTACCGGCAGCTCGACTACTGGGCTCGGACCGATCTGGTGCAGCCGTCGGTGACGTCGGCCGACGGCAGCGGATCCCGCCGTGCCTACTCCTACGGCGATCTGCTCAAGCTGCGGGTCATCAAGGATCTCCTCGACAACGGGGTCGGCCTGCCGCAGATCCGCGACGTGTTCGCGAACCACAAGCACATCCTCGGCGAGGACCTGGCCGGAGGCAGGCTCGTCATCAGCGGCGACGAAGTGCTGTTCATGACGGGGCCCGACGAGTTGGTGGCGCTGCTGCAGCGACCGGGCCAGCAGGCGCTGGCGCTCATCATGCTCGAGGTCGAGGGAATCAAGGAGCAGCTCAACGGCGCCATCGTCAGCGAACTCGGAGAGAGGCGTGACGGCTCCGCCGGGTCGGAGGGCGACGAGCGGCCAACTGTGCCGGAGGTCGGCGAGGCTGGCGCCGGCTACGGGACCTGAGGGAACCTCGACGCTACCGGGGCTCCGGCGGCGTGCCGACATCCGATCCCGCTGCCGGCGGCGGGCTGGCCTTCGCCCATTCCTCGGAGCGGGCGTTCAGTGAGCTTCTCGACTTCTACGGCGTCTCGTGGGAGTACGAGCCCACCACCTTCGTGCTCGAACGGGATCCCTCGGGGCGCGTCCTGGAGGCCTTCACCCCGGACTTCTACCTTCCCTCGTACGACATCTACGTGGAGTTGACGACCCTTCAGCAGAAGCTCGTCACCAGGAAGAACCGCAAGGTGCGCAAACTGCGGGCTCGCTATCCCCACGTGCGTGTGAAGGTGCTGCACCGGCGGGCCACGCTGGGCCTGCTTGCGAAGTACGCCCAGGAGTCCGCGGCGGCCTGAGCGGGTGCCGCGGCGGGCCTGCCGCGGCGGTGGGGTCAGATCGAGGCGGCCCTCTCGAGCAGGCTGTCAGCGTCGATGCCGCCGACGCCGCGCTCGACGACTTCCCCTGACGGCGAGAGCAGCACCCAGGATGGGTGGGAGAAGACGCCCAGCAGGGCTGCAGGGTCGAAGGACTCGCTCCACACCACGGGGAACGACTGGATTCCCGTCACTCCCACGAACTGCTCAGCCTGCATGAGGGAGTCGGTCACACCCAACCCCACGACCAGGACTTCATCTCCGTGGTTTCGAGCGAACTGCTCGACGCCGGGGGCCTCCCGGCGGCAGACCGGTCAATGGGGCGCCCAGACCCACACGAAGATGGGCCGGTCGGTGGGTGCGAACGAGGCCAGCAC
>JAPPKQ010000162.1:0-659 GCA_028819945.1 bacterium
TGGCCATGGACGCCAAGGCCGGCGTGAAACGGATCCTGGTCACCCACCTCGCGCGGGGTCCCTACGCTCCGGCCTTCGGGCGGGAGGCCACCGGGGCGTTCGGCGCCCCGGTTGAACTCGTCGAGGTGGACCGGCGCTACGAGGTCTGACTGGCGTCCGGGCACCGGCGCGGTCGCGCCCACGGCATCTCGCTGATGACAGAGAATCCCGGGGACAGGCGAGGCGGCGTGCCGGTACCGTGAGCGGGGTGATTCGCCTGTACGACTCGCTCAGCCGCGAGGTCGTCGAACTGCGCCCCCGCGCCCCGGGGAAGGTCTCGATGTACGTGTGCGGCCCGACGGTCTACGACGTGCCGCATCTGGGCCACGCCCGTACGGCGGTCACCTACGACGTGCTGTGCCGCTACCTCGCCTGGCGGGGCTTGGACGTCACGGTGGTGAGCAACATCACCGACGTGGACGACAAGATCATCGAGCGGGCTGCGGCCGAGGAAAGCACCGAGCAGGAGGTGTCCGCCCGCTTCAGTGATGTCTACATCCGCGAGCTCGGCGTGCTCGGTGTGGCGGAGCCGAGCGCCCGGCCGCGGGCCACCGAGTACGTGCCCCAGATGGTGTCCTTCGTGGAGCGCCTGCTGGCCCGGGACGCCGCTTACGTGATCG
>JAPPKQ010000162.1:669-6971 GCA_028819945.1 bacterium
GCGTCTACTTCGACGTGGCGCGGTACGCCGACTACGGACGCCTACCGGGGCGAGACCCAGGAGAGCTGCGGGAGAGTGCGGGCGCCCGGGTAGCGGTGGACGAGCGCAAGCGCGACCCGTTGGACTTCGCCCTCTGGAAGTCTGCGAAGCCCGGCGAACCCGCCTGGGACGCCCCGTGGATGCGCGGTCGGCCGGGCTGGCACATCGAGTGCGTGGCGATGTCGCTGGGGATACTCGGCGACGGCTTCGACATCCACGGCGGCGGATCGGACCTGATCTTCCCGCACCACGAGAACGAACGAGCCGAGGCCGAGGCTGCAGGACACCGGTTCGCCCGGCTATGGATGCACTCGGCGATGGTCAACGTCGCCGGCGAGAAGATGGCCAAGTCGACCGGGAACTTCCGCACGCTGGCCGACGTGCTGGCTCTCCACGACCCGCGGACGCTCCGCCTGGCGATGCTGCAGGCCCACTACCGCTCCACGATGGAGATCGACGAGGCAGTCCTGGAAGGCGCCGCCGCCGGCATCAGCCGGCTCGACGCCTTCGCACGGCGCGTCGGCGCACTCGGCGGAGTCAGCGAGGTGGAGCAAACCCCCGCCACCGATGCGGCCCGGACCGCGTTCGTCGAAGCCATGGACAACGACATGGGCACTCCTGGGGCTGTCGGCACCATCTTCGATCTGCTGCGCCGCGGGAACGTCGCCCTGGACCGCGACGAGACCGAGGCTGCGGCAGCGGCGCTGGACACCGTGCGCGACCTAGCCGGCGCCCTTGGCCTTCGCTTGGGTCCCGCACCTGCAGTTGCGGCGGGAACGGTCAACTTGGGTCTCGCGGGCTCAACTGGAGCCGAGGCGAGCCAGGGACCGCTGCCGGACGCGGCGGTGCAAGGACGCGTCGACGAGCGGGACGAGGCGCGGCGCTCCCGGGACTTCGCCGCGGCCGACCGGATCCGGGCCGAACTGGCCGAAGGTGGGATCGAACTCGAGGACACTCCGTCGGGGACGATCTGGCGCAGGGTGCGCTGAAGCCGCCATGAGGGAGGTGCCGGCCACCGTCGCTCGCGTGGCCGCCGACATCGCGCTCGGATCGAGCGATCCGATCGAGGCGCGTCTCCGCCGGGCGCTGCACGCATCGCTGGGCACCGTCCGCCGGGTCGACTCCCTCGATGAGGGTTCCCACACCACGCATCACCGCCGCGCCGTCGTCCATCTGGCCTGCGGCGACCGGCGCTCGGTCTTCGTCAAGACGCCGTCCCGCCACCCTGCGACGCGCCTGCTGGTCGAGGCGGCCGGGCTCACCGCGAGCGAAGTCCGCTTCTACCGGACACTGGCGCAGAGCGTCCCGGTCCGGGTGCCGGAGTGTCTGCACGCCCGCCACGACGGCACCCGCTTCATGCTCGTCCTGGAGGACCTGACGGGCACCGACCGTCTACCGGCCCCCACCGAGGCCTGCACCGCCCGCCAGGCTCTGGCGGTGATCGATGCCCTCGCCGATCTGCATGCGTACGGATGGGGCCGACCGGAACGAGGGAGGGCCGGGGGCTGGCTCCTCGCGCAGGTCGACCGCGAGCGCTCCCTCGGGACGTGGCTGCGGCTCCCGCTCACCCGCCGCGGCCTGGAACTCGCCGGCGACCAGGTCCCCCGGTCGGTAGCCGCGGGCGCTCTGCGCTACGCCCGGAACCACGGGATCGCCGACAGACAACTCACGGGGACACCGCACACCCTGATTCACAACGACTGCCATATCGGCAACCTGGCCTTCGGCGAGGAGGATCAGCCGCTCTTCCTGGACTGGCAGATGGTCCGCGCCGGCCAGTGGGCACGCGACGTGGCCTACTTCTGCACGCTGGCGCTCGATCCCGACGACCGCCGCTCCGGGGAAGACCTCCTGCTGGACCGCTACCGCCGTCGCCTGCACGCCGCCGGGGGGCCCGACCTCGACGCGGAAGAAGCGCGCGACGCGTACCGCCGCCACGCCGCCTACGCGCTGGAGGCCACGATCGTGACGCTCGCCATCGGCGCCGCGCCGCGCGATGCCACCGACGCGTGGCTCGCCCGAGCGACAGCCGCGGTGGACGACCTCGATTCGTTCGCCGCCCTGAACCTTCCCGGCTGAGCCGGTCCGGGGGCGCCGCGGCGCCCAAGGCGGTGGCACAATGCCCCCAACCGGAAGCGAGGGAGGTGGCGCGGGTGCAAAACGTTCTCGACGGTCTGCGGGTGGTGGAAGGGTCCGCGTTCGTGGCCGCGCCCTCCGGGGGCATGACTCTCGCTCAACTTGGAGCCGACGTGATCCGCTTCGACCCCATCGGAGGCGGTATCGATCACCACCGCTGGCCGCTGACCGCTGACGGGACCAGCCTCTACTGGGCCGGGCTCAACAAGGGCAAGCGATCGCTGCAGGTCGACGTGCGCTCCGAGGCCGGGCGCGAGGTGCTCAGCGAGTTGATCTGCGCGCCCGGCGCCGACGGGGGCATCTTCCTCACCAATTTCCCGGCCGCGGGCTGGATGGGCTACGAGGCGCTCCGGGCGCGCCGCGAGGATCTCATCATGCTCGCGATCATCGGCAACCACGACGGCACCACCGCAGTGGACTACACGGTGAACTGCGCCATGGGCTATCCCATGGTGACAGGACACGTAGCGAGTGGACCCGACGGCGACATCGTCGGCCACGACGAGCACCGGCCGGTGAATCACGTCCTGCCGGCCTGGGACGTCATCTGCGGTCAGACCGCCGCCGTAGGACTGCTGGCCGCCGAGCGCCGCCGCAGCCGCACCGGTGAGGGACGGCTCGTCACGCTGGCCCTGTCGGACGTGGCGCTCGGGGTGGTCACGGCCCTCGGACACGTGGCCGAGGCGCAGATCCTGGGCACTGAGCGTCCTCGGATCGGGAACGACCTCTACGGCGCCCTCGGCCGGGACTTCCGCTGTTCCGACGGCCGGCGGGTGATCGCCGTGGCGATCAGCCCGAAGCAGTGGCAGGCGCTGTGCGCCGCGTGCGAGATGGCCGGCGCAATGGCCGACCTGGAAGCGGAGACAGGCCTGGACCTCGCCCGTTCGGAGGGTGACCGATTCCAGGCCCGCCGGCGCATCTTCGAGGCGGTCGAGGATTGGTGCGCCGGCTTGACATTCGCCGAGGTGGCAGATGCCTTCGACCGTCACGGCGTCTGCTGGGGCCCCTACCGGACCTTCGGCGAACTCGTGGCGGACGATCCCCGCTGCTCGGTCGCCAACCCGCTGTTCGCGCCTGTGGACCATCCGGGCGTGGGCACCGTCCTGGAAGCCCGCTCGCCGCTGCGGTTCGGTGGACTGGCGCTCGATGACCCGGCTCCCGCACCCCGTCTGGGCCAGCACACCGACGAGGTCCTGGCCGAGTTCCTCGGACTTTCGGACACCGAGATCGGCCGGCTGCACGACGCCGGAGTCGTCGCCGGCCCGCACGGCTGAGAGGCGCCGACCGCTGCTGACCGAAGGAGAACGGCCATGACCGCACGCATCGGAGTCATCGGGACCGGGTGGTGGGCGACGCGCGCGCACCTCCCCGCCATCGCCGCGAACCCCGAGGCCGAGTTGGTTGCCATCGCCGACCCCGACGAGGCGAATCGAACCCGGGCGGCGGCCGTCTTCGCTCCGCCGGCAACGTACGCGGACTACAGCGAGATGCTGGAGGCCGAACAACTCGACGGCGTGGTCGTGGCCGTGCCTCACACCCGGCACTTCGAGATCGCCCGCGACGCCCTGCGCCGTGATCTGCACGTCCTGTTGGAAAAGCCGATGGTTCTGACGAGCGGTCACGCCCGGGAGTTGCTGCGTACCGCAGCCGGGCACGGCCGCCAGATCATCGTGGGCTACCCGTGGCACTACAACGAGCAGGTCAACCGGGCACGCGACTGGATCGCCTCGGGAGCCATCGGGGACCTTCTGTACGTCCACTCACTGTTCGCATCCATCGTCTGGGAGTTGTACCGGGGCGATATCGAGTTGGTCGCCGACGAGATGGGCTACACGGTCAATCCCACCGGGCGCGACACGTACGGCGATCCGGCGCTGTCCGGCGGCGGGCAGGGGGTCACCCAGATCACGCACTCCGGCGCCCTGCTGCTGCACATGACCGGCCTCGAACCGGCCGCGGTGTTCGCCCACATGCACAACCACGACCTGCGCGTGGACCTCGTCGACGCCCTCAGCGTGCGCTTCGAGGGCGGCTGCCTGGGAACCATCGGCTCCACGGGATCGACGGTGCGGAGCCAGGAGGAGGTGCTGGAGTACCGGCTCTACGGCACCGGCGGCCACATCCTCTTCGACGTCATGAACGAGCAACTCATGATGTACCGGGCCGACGGCTCGGTCACCGAGAGCCCCCCGTGCCCGCCGGCGCCCGCGGGCCGGGACTACTCCACGAGCTACCCCGAGGAGGGTCCGCTCGACAATCTGGTGGAGGTCATCGCAGGAGGTCCGAACCGCTCGCCGGGCCGTCTCGGCGCCCGCGTCGTCGCCATGCTGGAGGCCGCCTACGCCTCAGCCGCCGACGGCGCACGGCACCACGTCGCCCCCACCGACCCGTAGCCGCCCGGCCTGCGCCAACCCCCGAGGGAGGGGGCGCCGGGGGCTGGCCGGCGGAGCGATTTCGCCCGACGATCCCGACGACGGCCACCGCCGCCCCCGACCGGTCGTCACGAGACCCCCGAGGGGCGGGGCACCGGTGCTACCGCATCAGGTAGCGGTCGATCACCTCGTGGTTGATCGTGAGGCCCCACCCCGGCCCCTCCGGGATGGGCACCCAGCCGCCTTCCTGCTCGATGGGCTCGGTCACCAACTCATACTGCATCGGTGAGGGGTTGGGCTTGAGTTCGAAGACCACGCCGTTGTCGGAACTGGCGTAGAGGTTCGCCGCTGCCGCCGTGTTGATGGCGCTCGACCAGGAGTGGGGCGTGAAGCGCACGCTGTGGGCGTCGGCGAACTCCACGATCTTCTTGAAGCCGGTGACGCCCTCGGCCTTGCCGGGATCGGGCATGACGATGTCGGCCGCTCCCAGTTCAATGAGCTCCTTGAAGGCCCGCAGCGTCCATTCCTTCTCCCCGGTGGCGACCGGCGTGCGGATCGACTCGCGGAGGCGGATGTAGCCCTGGATATCGTCCTGCGGCAGCGGCTCCTCGATCCAGTACAGGTTGTACGGCTCGAAGGCCCGCGCCATGGCGATGGCGTGTGACGGCGTCCAGCGCACGTGCGTGCCCACGTCGACGATCACGTCGATGTCGGGGCCGACGGCGTCGCGGATGGTCGACACCACGGCCAGATCGCGCTTGGGGTCTCGCCCGAAGCACGTCTCGGGGCTCTTCCCCCAGCCCCCCTTGACGGCCGTGTAGCCGCGCGACGCGTAGTCGGCGAACTCCTCGCCGGTGGCGTCGAGGTCCTCGGTGTCGAATATGACGCTGGCGCAGGCCCGCATCCGATCCATCCGCTTCCCGCCGAGCAGTTCGTAGACCGGCACGTCCAGGATCCGCCCCTTCAGGTCCCAGAGGGCCATGTCCACGGCGCTGATGGCGAAGCTGGCGATGCCGCCGTTGCCGTACCACCAACTGCGGTCGCGCATGGCCTGCCAGAGGCGCTCCACGTCACGGGCGTCCTCCCCGATCAGCAGCGGGGCGAATCCCTCCTCCACGACGACCTTCGTGGCCAGGGCGGCCTCCGGGAACTGTGCGATGCACTCCCCCCATCCAACAGCGCCGTCGGCGTCCGTGACCTTGGCGATGGTGACGTAGCGACTCTTGTTGCTGTCGTGGGGCTCGGGATAGTGCAGCGGGAATGCTTCGACGGAGTTGATGCGCATGGCGCGGCACTCTACGCCGTGCGCTCGCGACGCGCCCTCGGAGGGACGACTCGTAGAGCGAGCGCGAGCAGATAAGTAGACCATGAAGGCGCGGCAGCACTAGAGTGGCCGCTCGGATCAGCGGGGATCTCATCCGCGCTGTTCCTTACGAGGGGAAGGAGAGCCTGGTTCCGCGCCGAGCGGTGCGGCTGTTCTACGTCGGCGTCTCGCAGCTTCCCCAACGCACCGAGGACAAAGGAGAGTACCAATGATGCTCCGCAAGCTCTTGCGACCATTCGCCGTTGCGCTGGCAGTGGCTCTCGTCGCCCCCCCCGGGCGCGGGGCCGAGGGCGGCCGGGGGGGGGACCCCCCCCCCCCCACCCCCGCGGGGGGGCCCGCGCCCCCCCGCGCCCCGCGCCCCCCGCCGGGCCCCCCCCCAAAAAAAAAGGAGGGGCCCCACCCCCCCAACCCCCCGGGGCCAACCCCGGTAA
>JAPPKQ010000162.1:6981-8348 GCA_028819945.1 bacterium
CCGCACCCCACCCCCCCCTTGAAAAATTTATTTACCAATTTACCCCCCCATCGTTTTTCCAACATTGCGCGTTGCCGGGGGCTGGGGCCGGGGCCGCGGGCGGGGGGGGGGGCGACGAGGACGACGGAGGGGTGACCACGCCTCCGCCTCCGCCGGCTGAGGAGCCGGAGGCGCCGCCTGCGCCGCCGGCTGAGGCGGGTGGTCCGTCGGATGCGCCGGGTGGTCCGTTCACGTTGACTGTGGGCGGCACGGGGTATGCGATGCCGGGTCCTGCTGGGGGGATTCTGGGCGCGTTGCCGCCTGATGAGGTGTTCCCGTGGACCTATGACTTCGACACGGCGACGTTCTCGGCGGGTGACAGTCCGGCGCCGCCGTTTGATCCGTCGATCCGCTCGGCGTCCCAGGATTATGAGATCGCCTGGGTGTCGGGTTGGGCGGCTTTGGAGTTCTCCCAGTACATCGAGGACTCGATCCGCAGCACCGCGGCGGCCTCGGGGGTCAGCATCGGCGCGATCTGTGACAGCGAGTTCGACCCGGAGAAGGCCCTGGCGTGCGCGGAGACCGTCGCGGAGACCGACCCGGACGCGGTGGTGTTCGGGAACTGGCGCAGCGAGGCGGCGGATTCCTCGATGGCGGTGTTCGACGCGGCGGGCATCCCGGTGGTGACCATCGACGTGTGGCATCCGAACGCCATCTTCTTCGGCGCCAACAACTACGTGTCCGGCGCTTTGGCGGGCATCAACACCGGTTTGTACGCGTTGGACACCTGGAACTGCGATGGCGTGCACGTGCTGTTGGCGCAGAACCTGACCGCCGGCGAGGCGCCGGATCTGCGCACCAGCGGCTTCGCCGACGGCGTGCAGGCCGTGTGCGGCGGCGACGTGCCCGTGGACCGCATCGACGTGGACGGCTCCCCGGAGAACGGCCTGCAGTCCACCACCGACTGGCTGACCGGCAACCCCGGCGCCGAGCACGTCCTGGCGACGAGCCTCGACGACGTCGTGGCGGTGCCCATGAGCCGGGCCATGGAGCAGGCCGGGCGCAGCGGCGTGGCCGCCGGCCACGGCGCCGAACCCAACGGCATCGAACGCCTGCACGAGGGCCCCGCCTCGGAGACCCGCTACCTCGGTTCGGTGGCGTACTTCCCCGAGCTCTACGGCGTGTACGCCGTCGCCGCGCTCATCGACATCCTCGACGGGCGCGCCGTGCCACAGGAGATCCACATCGACCACGTCTGGGTCAACCGCGACAACGTCGACCAGTACTACGACAACACCGGCTTCCCCATCCACACCCTCGGCCCCAGCGCGCCGGCGGGTGGTCCGTCGGATGCGCCGGGTGGTCCGTTCACGTTGACTGTGGGCGGC
>JAPPKQ010000313.1 GCA_028819945.1 bacterium
TGTCCATGCTGATGAGCTTGGGCTCCTCCTCTCGACGGTCCAGGCGGGCCTTCAGCAACACGACCTCCTCGTCGGCGAGCAGCCCGACCTGCGCCTCCAGGGCTCTCGGAAAGACCGTCACCGGGATCATCCCGGTGCGGTCGTCGAGCGTGAAGGTGGCCATGTGCGCGCCGCTGCGCGTCTGGCGGCGCACCAGGGAGGTGATGGCGCCGGCCACGGTGACGATCTCCCCGTCGGGGAGTTCCGCCAGCTCGGCGACGCTGCGCTCGCGTCTCGCCACCAGCAGGTGCTCGATACCGGCGAGGGGATGGTCGCTGATGTAGAGACCGAGCATCTCCTTCTCGTCGGCCAGCATGCGCTCGCGGGGGGCATGGGTGTCGGGCACGGCGGGCTTGGCGCTGTAGCCGGTGGCGACGCCGGCGTCGCCGAAGAGACTCAGCACGCCGGCCTCCCGGTCGCGCCGCTCCGCCATCGACGCGTCGATCGTGCGGCTGTGCACGTTCAGCAGGCCCTGCCGCGGATGGCCCAGAGAGTCGAAGGCGCCGGCCTTGATCAGGGAGGCGACGGTGCGCTTGTTGAGGACCGAGGGGTCGACCCTGTCGCAGAAGTCGTCGAAGTCGCCGAACGGGCCCCCCTCGTCTCGCGCCGCGATGATGTGGGCCGCGTCGCCCGCTCCCACGTTCCGTACCGCCGAGAGTCCGAACAGGATGCGCCCCCGAGCCGGCGCAGCAGGGTCCAGCTGCGGCGTGAAGTCCGACAACGACTCGTTGATGCCGGGCACCACCACGTCGATGTCCTGCAGGCGACACTCGAGCAGGTACGGCGTGAGGCGCTCCATCTTGTCGCGCACGCTCGTGAGCAGCGCCGCCATGTACTCCACCGGGTAGTTCGCCTTCAGGAAGGCGGTCTGGTAGGCGAGCAGGCCGTAGGCGTAGGAGTGGCTCTTGTTGAATGCGTAGTCGGCGAACGGCTCGATCTGGTTCCACCACTGCTCCCCCACCCGCCGGCCGAAGCCGGTGGTCTCGCAGCCGTCGATGAACTTCTCCTTCTCCTCGGCCATCTTCTCGCGGATCTTCTTGCCGCAGGCCTTGCGCAGGTTGTCGGCCTGCTCGAGGGAGTAGCCGGCGAAGACCTGGGCGATCCGCATCATGGACTCCTGGTAGATCATGAGCCCGTAGGTGTCGGCCAGGATCTCCTCCGCCTCGGGGTGCAGCAGCCTCACCTCCGCCCGGCCGGTCTTGCGGTCGGCGTAGGTGATGTGCATGTTGTCCTTCATCGGACCCGGCCGGTAGAGGGCCACCAGGGCGGCCACGTCGTTGATGTCGCTGGGCAGCATGGAACGCAGCAGGGCGCGCACGGGCGGACTCTCCAGCTGGAAGATGCCGGTGGTGTCGCCGCGCTGGAGCATCTCGTAGGTGGGGGCGTCGTCCAGGGGCAGCCTCTCGATGTCCAGGTCGAGGCCGCGCAGGCGCGCCACGTGTGCCACCGTGTCGGTGATGACGTCCAGGGTGCGCAGGCCGAGGAAGTCCATCTTGAGGAGGCCCAGTTCCTCGACCACGTCCATGTCGTACTGGGTGACGATGGGCGCCTCGGTGGTCCCCTGGCGGTCGGCCGGCTTGCGCTGGATGGGGACGTGAGCGGTGAGCGGGTCGGGCGAGATCACCACCGCGGCGGCGTGGATGCCGTCCTGGCGGCGCAGCCCCTCGAGGCCCATGGCCACGTCGATGACCTCGCGCGCCTGGGGATCCTCGGCGTACATGGTGCGCAGGTCCCCGGCCAGGTCGTAGCCGGCGCTGTAGGCGCCGTCGCGCTCCAGGCAGGCGGTCAACGGGGTCGTCCGGCCCATGATCGGCTCGGGGACCGCCTTGGCGATCCGGTCGCCGACGGCGTAGGGGTGGTCGAGCACCCGCGCCGCGTCGCGCACCGCGGCGCGGCCCTTGATGGTGGAGAACGTGATGATCTGTGCCACGTGGTCCCGCCCGTAGCGTTCCGCCGCGTAGCGGATCAGGTCGTCGCGGTAGCGGGAGTCGAAGTCCATGTCGATGTCGGGCATCTGGCGCCGACCCGGGTTCAGGAACCGCTCGAACAGCAGGTCGTACCGCAGCGGGTCGATGCTGGTGATGCCGAGGCAGTAGGAGACGGCGCAACCCGCCGCGCTGCCCCGACCGGGACCCACGCGGATGCCGGCGGACCGGGCGTAGCGGATCAGGTCCCAGACGATCAGGAAGTACGAGGCGAACCCCATCGTGGCGATCACCTGCAACTCGTAGGCAAGGCGGTCGGAGGTGGCCGCGGGCAGTTCGGCGCCCCAGCGGGACCGCGCCCCCTCCAGGGTGAGATGCGCCAGGTACTCGTCGGCGTCGTCGAAACCCTCCGGCACGGGGAACGGCGGCAGCTTGATGTCGCCGAAGCCGATCTCGACGTTGCAGCGCTCGGCTACCTCCAGCGTGCTGTCGCAGGCCGTCGGCAACTCGCCGAAGAGCCTGCGCATCTCCGCGGCCGTCTTGACGTAGTGCTCGTCGCCTTCGAATTTCAACCGGTTCGGATCGCTGCGGACGCTTCCGGTCTGCACGCAGAGCAGGGCGTCGTGCGCGATCGCGTCGCTGCGGTGCGTGTAGTGGCTGTCGTTGGTGGCCAGCAGGGGCAGGTCGAGGCGCCGGGAGATCTCCTGCAGCTGCGGCATGATGCGCCGCTGGGCCTCGATGCCGTGGTCCTGGAGTTCCACGTACGTGCGGCCGGGCCCGAAGATGTCCCGCAGGCGCCCCGCGTGTGCGAGCGCCCGGTCGAAGTCGTCCCGCAGCAGCGCCTGGCAGACGTGGCTCCCGAGGCAGCCGGTGCTCGCCAGGATGCCCTCGGAGTGGTCGGCCAGCACCTCCCAGTCCACCTTCGGCTTGTAGTAGTAGCCCTCGAGGAAGGCGCGGCTGGCGATCTGGATGAGGTTCCGGTATCCCTCCTGGTTCTCCGCCAGCAGTGTCAGGTGGTAGTAGAGCTTCTGGCCGGTGGCCGTCTCGCCGCCGCTGTCGTCCACCTTGCCCTGCCGGGCCGGGCGTTCGTGGCGGCTCTCGTGCGCCATGTAGGCCTCGATGCCCAGGATCGGCTTGACGCCGCCGGCGCGGCAGGCCTTGTAGAACGGGACGATGCCGTAGAGGTTCCCGTGGTCGGTGATCCCGAGCGCCGGCTGGCCGTCGGCCGCGACGGCGGCCACGAGTGCATCGACGCGAGAGGCGCCGTCGAGCATGGAGTACTCGGTGTGGGTGTGCAGGTGCACGAAGCTGTCAGGCATCGTCGGCTCCCCAGACTGTCCCCACGAGGTCCCCACCTCCCTGTGGACAAATCACAGCGCTGTCGTTTCGGGGCCGACCATAGTCGGCAGACGGGCAGGCCCGCGGACCCAGCCCGGGCGGCACTGCGCGGCCGGGCGCCGGACGCCGGCCCGCGTCCCAGGAGCGTGCCGAGTGATCCTCCGGCAACGCCGGTCGGGCGGCCAAGGCCTGGATTCCGGCCCCGGATCGAGTCCGGCGCAGGCTCTTCGCCTGAATGACGGGTCGGGCCGGGGCGCCCTCGGTAATGCTCAGCAGTCAGCTAGAGATAGGTGCCGGGCCGGTCGTCGCCGGGGGTTTGCTCGGCGGTGCCGCGGAAGGGCGGCAACTGGCCCCGCATGTCCGCCAACTGCCTCCGGGCGAGCACCTGCTGGGCGTACAGCGTCGCCTGGATGCCCTGGATGAGCCCCTCCATCCAGCCCACCAGCTGTGCCTTGGCGATGCGCAGCTCCGCCTCGGTGGGCACCTCGGCGTCGGGGAAGGGCTGTGCCAGGCGCCCCAACTCCTCGCGCAGGTCCGCCGAGACGGCCGAACCCAGCTCCTGCAGCGAGATCTCGTAGATCTCCCGCAGTCGGTCGCGGCTGCGCTCGTCGAGCGGCGCCTCGCGAACCTCCTGCAACAGGCCGCGCAGCATGGCCCCGACGCGCATCACCTTGGCCGGTTGCTCGATGGCGTCGCCCTGCGGTTCGGCGGCATCCTCGGGCGCCACGATCTCGGCGCGCTCCGGCTCGGTCGGACTGTGCTCGCTGTCGGGGGTCATGCTTGCCGGCTCCGGGATCGGGACGGGTCGGGTGCTGTGACGCTAGCGGCCCGGCGGCGTCTCCGGCGGCCGGCGATCGCCTTCCGGTGAGCCGGTACGCTCGCAGGCGTGAAGGTCTCCACGCGGGCGGACTACGCCAGCCGGGCGCTGCTGTCGCTCACCCTGCACGAGGCCGGCGCACCGCAGTCGGCTCGCGACATCGCCGACCGCACCGGGCTCCCCCAGCCCTACCTGGAGCAGATCCTGCTGGCACTCAAGGGCGCCGGCCTGGTCCTGTCCAAGCGCGGCGTCGGCGGCGGCTACCGGCTGGCACGCCCGGCCACCCAGATCTTCCTGAGCGAGATCGTGAGCGCCGTGGAGGCCCCGATCGTGGCCGACGATTTCGGCGAGCCGCACAAGGACGGGGCCTGCGACCACGAGGGGCAGTGCGTGCTGCTGGCGGTGTGGGCCGCGGTGGGGAACGAGATGCGGCGACTGCTGTCCTCGTTCAGCCTCGCCGACATAGCCGCCATCGCCGGCGGCACCGCGCCCTGGCCCGACGCGGCCCCGTCGGTGCCGGCCGCCGAACCGCGCTAGGAGAGGCCGGCCAGAACGGCTTCGAGGTCGGCGGGCAGGGCCGACTCGAAGAGCATCTCCCGGCCTCCGGTGGGGTGGTCGAACCCCAGCAGGGCGGCGTGCAGGGCCGGGCGGTCGAGCCGCAGAGCCGCCCTCGCAGCCCGACCCCCCACCGCCGGGCCTCCTGTCTTCGGGACCGTCCCGTAGACCTCGTCGCCGAGCAGGGGATGGCCGATCGCCGCCAGGTGCACCCGGATCTGGTGGGTTCTCCCGGTCTCCAGCCGGCACCGCAGGTGGGTCACCGGGGCCGGCGAACCGTAGCGGCGGCGCACCTCGTAGCGCGTCCGAGCCGGGCGCCCCCGCTCGGTCACCGCCATCTGCGCGGGCCGGCGGCCCGACCGGCCGACGGGGGCGTCGATCAGGCCCCGATCGTCGGCGACGGTGCCCCAGCAGATGGCCTCGTAGCGGCGGCGCACCGTGCGCTCGGCGAGTTGTGCCACCAGCGAGTCGTAGGCCCGGGCCGTGCGGGCCGCGACCAGCAGCCCGCTGGTGCCGGCGTCGAGGCGATGGACGATGCCCGGCCGGGTCGCCTCGCCGACAGCGGCCATCTCCGGGTAGCGCGCCAGCAGGGCACCGCAGAGGGTGCCCGCGGTCCGGCCGGCGCCCGGATGGACGACGAGCCCTGCCGGCTTGTCCACGACCACGAGGCACCGGTCCTCGTGGACCACGGCCAGGTCCACGTCCGGTTCCGGACGCGGCTTGCCCCGCCCGCGCTCCACGGCGAGCGCGCCGGCCGCCACGACGAGCTCGTCACCCTCCGACAGCCGCGCCGCGCGGTCGGTGCGCACCGTGCCGTTCACCTGCACGGCGCCGGCGGCCACCAGGGCGGCGGCGGTGGCACGGCTGGTCTGGGTTAGCAAGGCCACCGCTCTGTCCAACCGCTCGCCGGCCAGGGCCGGCGGGAGGGGCTCGGTCACGCCTCCTCCAGCAGCGGATCGCCGCGCAGGCCCGCACGGAGGCCCAGCACCGCGAAGAGCACCACCCCGACCGAGATGGCCGCGTCGGCCACGTTGAACACCGGCCACCACTGCGGGTCCACGAAGTCCACCACGCTGCCGCCGAAGAACCCGTCGCCCCGGAAGGCCCGATCGCCGAGGTTGCCGAGAGCGCCGCCGAGCACGAGTCCCGCCAGCAACGCCACGGACCGGCGCGGTGTCGACCAGGTGAGGCGGAGCAGGAGCAGCGACACCACGACCGCTGCCACGGTGATGACCGGGGCCAGCGAGCTGCCCAACCCGAAGGCGGTGCCCTGGTTGAAGACCAGCCGCAGCCGGATCGTCCAGAAGAGATGGATACTGCCGTCGGCCAGTTCTCGCAGCGCCCAGAGTTTGGTCAGCTGGTCCGCCAGCAGCACCGCTGCGGCAACCGACAGCAGCAGGAGGCGGTTGCTCCGCGAGCGGCCGGTGCTGCGGCTCTCAGCGCCGTCTGAGGCCACCGGCCTTGTACTCGACCCGCTCGGCCGCCCAAGGAATGGCACGGAGACGCTCCTTCTGGATGGGCTTGCCGGAGACGACGCACGTTCCGTAGGTGCCCTCCTCGATCCGCTTCAGGGCTTCGTCGATCAGTTCCACCGCGGCGCGGGCCGCGGCGCTGAGGGCCAGATCCCGCTCACGCTCCACCGCCCAGCTGTCGCCCTCCCCGGACTCCTCGTCGAACTGCAGGTCGCCCGGTTCGCGGTCGTCGAGCAGTGCCGCCGCCTCGGCCGCCATGGTCTCCGCCGAACGGACGTACCTGGCCCGCTCGGCGAGCAGCTTCTTGCGCTGCTCCTCCAGGAAGGAGTCGTCAAGGCGCCGTGCCGAGGAGGCCTCGTCGTCGCTGTCCGGAGAGGTTCCGGGTGGGGCCACCTGACCCTCCTGGGTAGATCCTGCGAGCCGCCGGTCCGGCCGCACGACTCGACGGCGGGCGGGCCAACTCTAGCCGCGGGCACCTGCCGCACCGCCAGGCAGGCCCGCTGCTGCCGAACCGACCGAGGCGCCTCGCGATGCAACCGATGCCGGGGTCGGACACTTCGGCGGTATTTTCTTGCGCCATGAGTCAGCGGCCGGCGCGCTACCCCGATGTGGACCCGCAGCCCGATTTCGCGGCGATCGAGTCCGAGGTGCTGCGGCGCTGGGAATCCGAGGGCACCTTCCAAGCCTCGGTCGAGAATCGTCCCGCCGGCGCGGAAGGTTCCAACGAGTACGTCTTCTACGACGGGCCGCCCTTCGCCAACGGGCTGCCCCACACCGGCAACCTGCTCACGGGGTACGTGAAGGACGTGATCCCCCGCTACCGCACGATGCGCGGCCGGAGGGTCGAACGCCGCTTCGGTTGGGACTGCCACGGTCTGCCCCCGGAGATGGAGGCCGAGAAGGAACTGGGGGTGTCGGGAAGGAGGGCGATCACCGACTACGGGATCGAGCGGTTCAACGGGCACTGCCGCGACTCGGTCATGCGGTACACCGACGAGTGGCAACGCTACGTGAACCGCCAGGCGCGCTGGGTCGACTTCGAGAACGACTACAAGACCATGGACCTCCCGTTCATGGAGAGCGTGCTGTGGGCCTTCAAGCGGCTCTGGGAGAAGGACCTCGTCTACGAGGCCCACCGCGTGCTGCCCTACTCGTGGGGCGCCGAGACGCCGCTGTCCAACTTCGAGATCCGCATGGACGACGCCACCCGGCCGCGCACCGACCCGGCCATCACCGTCGCCTTCCGTCTCGTGGCCGCTCCGGGTGATCCGGCTCCGCTGTACCTGTGGGCCTGGACGACGACGCCGTGGACCCTGCCCTCGAACCTCGCGCTGGCGGTCGATCCGGAGACGACCTACGCGGTCCTCGAGGAGTCCGGCGACGACGGCCCGCGGCGCCACGTGCTGGCCGCCGACGCCGTCGAGCGCTACGCCCGCCGGCTCAGCGACGCCAGGCTCGCCGGCAGCGTGCGCGGCCGCGATCTCATGGGCAGGCGCTACGAGCCGCTGTTCGACTTCTTCGCCGACGCTCCCGGCGCCTTCACGGTGCTCGGCGCCGATTTCGTGGACACCGACGAGGGCACCGGCATCGTGCACATGGCACCCGGCTTCGGTGAGGACGATCAGCGCCTGTGCACCGAGGCGGGGATCGGCGTCGTGGTGCCCGTCGACGACCGGGGGCGCTTCACGGCGGAGGTGCGCGACTGGGCCGGCCAGAACGTGTTCGACGCCAATCCACCGATCATCGCCGCGCTGAAGCAGCGGGGGCTCATCGTCCGCCACGACAGCCACGTGCACAACTACCCGCACTGCTGGCGCACCGACACGCCGGTGATCTACCGCGCCGTCAACTCCTGGTACGTGCGCGTGACCGCCATCCGGGACCGGATGGTGGAGTTGAACCAGCAGATCAACTGGATTCCGGAGCACGTGCGCGACGGGCGTTTCGGCAACTGGCTGGAAGGCGCCCGCGACTGGTCGATCAGCCGAAACCGCTTCTGGGGTTCGCCGGTCCCGGTGTGGCGCTCGGACGATCCGGCCTGGCCGCGCACCGACGTCTACGGGAGCCTCGATGAGATCGAGCGGGACTTCGGGGTTCGCCCCGACGACCTGCACCGGCCGTTCGTGGACTCCCTGACGAGGCCCAACCCCGACGATCCGACGGGCCGCTCGGTCATGCGC
>JAPPKQ010000069.1 GCA_028819945.1 bacterium
CGACCGTCTGGGGGGTCATGATCTCGTAGGTGCGCTGATCCTGGAGCATGCCGTCCTGGTGGATGCCCCGGAGTGGCCGAACGCGTTAACCCCGCCGATCGCGTTGTACCGGGCCACGGCGATGCCGGTGTAGCCGAACACGGCCAGCTGGAGGTTCTTCGGCTCGAGGCGATGCGAGATGTCACCGATCTGGCTGGCCCCCGCGATGCCGGCGAGGGCGCCTGACAGCAGCATGACGACCACGAGCAGCCGGCCGGTCCGGATGCCCGCATAGCGGCCCGCCGCCGGACTGTCGGCCGACACCCTCATCTGGAAGCCGAACCGCGTGCTGCGCACCACGAAGAGGAGCGCCAGCGCCAGCACCGCTCCCAGGATGAAGCCGAATGGCACGACGACGGTCGTGCCGTACTGCGGCCAGAAGGCCTCGGGCACCAGGGTCTTGGCGCGTGGGAAGACCCGCGCGCTCTGTGTGGAGAGGTCGCGCCAGTAGGACGTCGAATCGAAGATCAAGTAGAAGAGGATCAGCGGCGCGATGTAGTTCAGCATCAGCGTCGTGAGGACCTCGTTGGTGTTCAGGTAGACCCGCAACAGCGCGGCGATGGCTGCCCACACGCAGCCCCCGACGATGCCCGCCAGGATCATCAGGGTCATGACGGCGGTGAGAGAATGCCCGCCGAAGTACGTGCCCGCGGCGGCGGCCAGCATGGCGCCGATCATCAACTGGCCGTCGGCGCCGATGTTCCACACCTTCATGCGGAATGTGACAGCCGCGGCGAGCCCGGTCAGCAGCAGCGGCGTGGCGGCCACGAGCGTGTTGGAGAACGCGCCGGGGTTGGTGAAAGCCGCCCGCACCATGCGCTGGTAGATGTCGACGGGATCGCGGCCGCTCGCCCAGAGCACCAGCGCGCCGATGGCGAGGGCCGCGATCACCGCAATCGGCGGTGTGGCCGGACCCAGCCAGCGCGGCGGTTTCAGCCGCCGTTCGAAGTGGATTTCAGGAAGCCACCGCACCGGCGTCCTCCAGCGCGCCGCCCATCATCAGCATCCCGACCTGTTCGGCGTCGGCGTCGTCTCCCCGGATCACTCCCTGGATCCGGCCGCGGGAGATGACCGCGATCCGATCCGCCAGGTCGAGGATCTCCCCGAGGTCCTCGGAGATCATCAGGATGGCCGCGCCGCCGGCGGCCGCTTCGAGCAGGAGCGTGCGGATGGATTCCATCGCCGACACGTCCAGCCCGCGCGTCGGTGTGGCGACGACCAGCACGTGCGGCTCGGAGGAGATCTCCCGTGCCAGCAGGACCTTCTGGGCGTTCCCTCCCGAGAGCTGCCGGACCAGGGAGTCGGCCGTGCCCTTGACGTTGAACGCCTCCAGCAAGCGCTGCGTCCTGGCCAGGATCCGGGCCTTGACGAGGAACGGTCCGCGCCTCAGTTGCCGCTGCCGGTAGGACTTCAGCACACAGTTGTCGGCCACCGTCAGCCCGGGCGCCAGACCGGTGCCGATGCGATCCTCGGGGACGTAGGCGAGGCCGCGGTCCGAGGCGGCGCGCGGATCGCCCGGCGGCAGCGGCCTCCCGCGCAACCTGACCTCACCGCCGGTGTGCTTGCGCAGCCCGGCGATCACTTCGCCGAGAGCCACCTGGCCGTTCCCGGCGACGCCGGCCACTCCGAGGATCTCCCCGGCTCGCACCGACAGCGTGATCTCCCGCAACGCCGGTGTGCCGTCTGCGTCGACCGCGCTGACGTCCTGCAACTCGAGCGCCGGTTCGGCCTCGCCCACCGGTTCGGACCGGGAGCGTCTCGAGAAGGCGATATCGCGCCCGACCATCAGCCGCGCCAGACCCCGCGCATCGACACTCGTGGTCCGGAGGTCCGCCGAGCCGGAGACGCGGCCCTGGCGCAGCACGGTGACCCGATCGCAGAGCGCCGACACCTCGTCGAGCTTGTGGGAGATGAAGACGACAGCCTCACCCTCGGCCGCCATGCGCCGGAGCGAGACGAACAACTGCTCGGCCTCCTGGGGCGTCAGGACCGAGGTCGGCTCGTCGAGGATCAGCGTGCGCGCTCCCCGGTACAGGGCCTTCAGGATCTCGACGCGCTGGCGCTCGCCGACCGACAGGCGCGAGATGACGGCCCGCGGGTTGACGTGCATGTCGAAGCGCTCCGCGGCGCGGGCCACCTCGTCCTCCACCTGCCTGCGGTTGAACACTCGCCGGCCGTCGCGGTGCCATCCCAGGACCACGTTCTCCGCCACGGTCATCGACGAGACGAGGCTGAAGTGCTGGTGGACCATGAAGATCCCGGCGTCGTAGGCATCGGCCGGGGATCGGAAGGCGACCGGGGCCCCGCCGACGAGCACCTGTCCCGCGTCGGGACGGTAGAGGCCGGTGAGGATCTTGCACAGCGTGGTCTTGCCCGAACCGTTCTCGCCGAGCAGCGCGTGAACCTCGCCGCGATCGGCGTCGAAGTCCACGCCGTCGTTCGCCACGACTCCCGGGAAGGCTTTCGTGATGCCCCGGGCGGACACGTCGTGGCGATCTTGTGCCCGCGCTCCGGCGGCGCCTTCAGCCGTCACTGCCGCAACCCCCCGGTCGGGCATCGTTCCCCTTCCGGGTCGCGCACTCCGGGCATTCCTGCCGATCCCCCCGAGAACATCAGCGGGACGTCAGGAGGCCGGTGGCCAGGTCGGCAATGACCCGGGCGGCGCCCTCGAGCTGTCGTACCTCGACCCGCTCGTTGGCGCAGTGGCACTCCGCCACGTTCCCGGGTCCGAAGTTCACCGCCTCGATGCCCGCGTCGTTCACGAGGTTGCGGACGTCGCTGGAGAACGGGGCGCCGTAGACCTCCCCGGGCGTGCCCGTGACCCTCTCGACGCTGTCGACAAGACGCTGCACCAGGGACGATCCGACGGGGATCTCGGCGGGCTCGAACCGGTTGTAGGCCACCGTGACCTCCACGCCCACCTCCGAGCCGGCCGGGCGAGCCGCCAGGATCCGCTCGGTCACCTCCTGCACCTCGCGCTCGATGGTCTCGCCCGGGACCAGGCGGCGGTCCACGAACAACTCCACCGAGTCCGAGACGGCGTTGGGGGTGACCCCGCCCTGGACCACCGTCGGCGTGCACGAGCCCGAGCCGAGCAGATGGTGACGGTGCTGCTCGAGGTGGTTGCGGTAGCCCTCGAGTGCCTGCAGCGCCCAGAGCAGGCCCCACGTGGGGTTGACGCCGAGGTGGCTGCGGCTGGCGTGGATGGATCGCCCCTGCAGACGAATCCGCAGCGGCAGCAGGCCGCGCGTGGCCGCGGCGATGCGCAGGTCGGTCGGCTCTGTCACGATCCCGAAGTCGCCGGTGTAGCCGGCCTCCAGCAGCGACAGAGTTCCGGGCTCGGCCCGCTCCTCGCCTGCCGCGAAGTGGAGCACGAGCGATCCGTCGAGGCGATCCAGCTGGGCGGCGAGGTAATGGGCCACTCCGATCTGGGTGGCCAGTCCGGCCTTCATGTCGCAGGCCCCGCGCCCGTACATGTAGCCGTCGCGCACCTCGGCGCCGAAGGGGTCCGACGTCCACTCCGTCTCGTCGTCGATTGGCACAGTGTCCAGGTGACCGTTCAGGACCAGGGTCGGGCCGTCGCTCCGGCCGCGGAGGATGGCGCCCACGGAGTGGCGACCCGGCAGCGACTCCACCAATTCGGCCTCCACCGGCGTGCCGTCGAAGTACTCCGCGACACGCCGGGCCACGTCGGACTCGAAGGCGCCCGGGTTCGTGCTCGGGATGCTCACCAGGTCGGCGAGGACGGCGCTGAGGTACTCGGCAGAGAGCGGATCCCGTCCGTTCGGGCGGCTAGGTGCTTCAGCGTGCGGCGTCGTGCTCATGGGTTGTGGTCCTTTCGCAACGACCCCTGTTCGAGGGTCTCAACGTGGGCGTCGATCTGCCGGTGGAGGTCGGCAGCCTGATCCCGGTCGCAGAATGCGGCGTCGACGGCCCGCCGTGTCGCCGCCTCGACGTCCAGCAGGGTCCAGCCGAGCGAACGGCTCACCTCGGCGAACTCGCCGCTCAGGGTGACGTTCATCGCCTTCGGATCGTCGGAGTTGATCGTCACCGGCACGCCGGCCTCGATCAGCGGGCCGACGGCGTGGTGATCGACGTCGGGGTACAGGCCGGTGATGACGTTGGAGGTGGGGGTGACGTTCAGCGTGATCTCCCGCTCCGCCAAGTGCTCCAGCAGCGCCGGATCCTCGATGGATCGGACACCGTGGTCGACGCGGTCCAGGTGCAGGTGCTCGAGGGCGTCCCACACCCCCTCGGGTCCCGAGGATTCCCCGGCGTGGGCGGTGCGTCCGAGGCCCAGTTCGGCGGCGCGGGCGTAGACCTCGGTGAACTTCGGCGAGGTCCGGCCGAGTAGCTCCTCGTTGCCGTCGAGGCCGAGGCCGACCACGCGGGACGGACCACTGGTCCCCAGCCATTCCACGAGCCCCATGGCCCATTCCGCCGACTGCTCCCGGCTGATCGAGGGTGTGAGCCTGCAATCGGCGTGGCCGTCGCCGTACGCCCGCTCGAAGCCGGCTGCCAGCGCTTCGATGAGCGGCTCCCGGCGAAGGTGCGGCCAGTAGCGCGGACCGCAGAGCACTTCGGCGTAGATGATCCCGTCGGCGCGCAGTTGTGCCGCCGCGTCGTAGGCGAGTTGCTCGGCGATCTCGGCCGTGCGCAGCAGGTCGCACCACCACTCGTAGACCTCGAGAAACTCCGCGAGTGTCGCGTAGACGAACAGAGACTCGGCGGGGCGGAGCATCGGAACACCGAACTCCGCGGCCAGTTCCTCGATCCGCTCGGCGCTCAGGCAGGCCTCCACGTGGACGTGCAACTCCACCTTGGGGAATGCCCGGATCGCCTCAATCCCCGGTGCGGTGCCTCCGTCGAGTGTTGTCATCGCTGCACTCCTCGGTGTCGGGTGTTCCGGCCGTCGGGCGCGCTAGTCGCCGGGCAGGACCACGGCGTGGGCGGGCAGGGAAGGCATCGGGCCACGGCTGACGAGTTCGACGAACGCGGCCGCGGGTGCCGAGAGAGCCGAACGCGCGAACACGGTGAGTTCCCAGGCGACGGGGGGATCCAACGCACGTGCCGTGCGGGCGAGTTCCTCCGGCACGTTGGCGGACGGCACCAGGACAGCGCCGAGACCCGCCGCCGCCAGGCGCACTGCCGCCTGGACTTGCGAGGTGAGGACGGCCTGGCGCGGACGGAAGCCAGCGAGAGCACAAGCGGTTGCGACGTAGTCCGAGAGCCCCTGGGAGGGTTCGTAGAGAATCCAGTTGCGGTCAGCCAGCTCGCGCAGCGCCACCGGGCCGCCGCCGGCGAGCGGGTCACTCGGAGGCAGCACGACCAGGAACTGTTCCCAACCCAGGGACACGACCGGCCCGGACCAGTTCGGTGGCCGAACGCCGATTGCCAGGTCACCGATTCCCTTCGCAACCGACTCGTTCATTGTCGTCCGATGCGCGAACTCGTGGAGTTGGATGGCCACCCTTGGGTATTCCTCCTGCCAGCGCCGGAGTGGGTCGATCAGCATCGAGTCCACCAGCGTGGGCAGCGTCGCCACCTCCAGGACTCCGACGTCGAACCCGGCGATGGTGCGGGCCTGCCGGGTGAGCCGGTCGGCCGCGGCCAGTGCCCCGCGGGCATCGCCCAGCAGGGCGCGGCCCAGCGGCGTGGGCTGCACCCCGCGGCGCAGCCGCTCGAGCAGACGGTTGCCGAAGAACTCCTCCAGTGCCCGCAACTGCTGGGACAGCGCGGGCTGCGAGACCCCGAGCCGCCGCGCTCCTGCGGTCACGGATCCCTCATCGACAACGGTCACCCAGGCCCGGAGATGCCGGAGGTTGACAGCCTCGGTGCCCGGCTCCTCTGCTATTAGGGTTTGCTTATCCTTCATATCAGAATTGTGTCCTTGAATAATGTCACCGTCAAGCATACGCTTCACCCAGGACCGCATCCGCTAACCAGGAGGGGGCCCTATGTGCGGCGTGAACGACACTGCACTTGCTGAGCAGCTCGCGGGCCTCGAGGTCGATCTCGACGCCATCGAAGAGACCGTCGACATCGAGTTGCAGCCCGAGCCGTTGTTCGAGAGGAACGGCCACAAGGTGTCCAAGAGTCCGTGGGGTCCGGATGACGAGATCGGGCGGCTCAACTGGGTGACCCCCGATTCCGTGGGGGCGATCATGTCCCGCCTGAACGGCACCAAGGTCTTCGACCTCTCCGTGGAGTACTGGTCGGGCATGCCGTCATGGACCGAGGCGGGAGACCCCCCGTTCAGCATCTGGATGACCCACACGCCCAGGGGGTCGATCCTCGACGGGCGCTCCGGCTACGGGCCCGAGATCCACAAGGAGTACGCCTACTCGGGCGACTCCATCTCGATGTACACGCACTGCGGCACCCACATCGACACGCTCAACCACATGGGGTACTACGAGACGTTCTGGAACGGCTGGACCCAGGACGAGCACCTGGGTTCCATGGTCTGGACCAAGGGCGGCACCGACCGCTACCCCCCGATCATCGCCCGGGGCGTACTGCTCGACGTGGCCGCCATGCACGGCGTGGACATCCTCGAGCCCCACTACGAGATCGACTCGAAGGACATCCAGGAGACCGCCCGCAGGCAGGGCACCGAACTGCGCAAGGGCGACGTGGTGCTGCTGCGCACCGGGCGCATGAACATGTGGCCCTCGATCGAATACCTGTCGGCCTCGCCGGGGATCAACGTGGACGGTGCCCGCTGGCTCTGCGAGGAGGCCGGAGCGATGTGCATCGCCGGCGACAACATCGGCCTCGAGCCCCAGCCCTACTACGGCCAGTACGCCCCAGTGCACTGCTACATGTTCGCCACCGCAGGCGCGCAGATCATCGAGGTCTGCAACATGCAGGAGATCGCCGCGGAGCAGGTCTACGAGTTCGCCTTCCTGGGGTTCCCGATGCACATCCGCGGCGCCACCGGCGCCCCCATGCCGTCGGTCGCCGTGCCGCTGCGCTGAGGCCATGCTCAAACTCAGGCGCCTCGACAACATGGACATCGTCGTGAACGACTTCCCGACGATGGTCGACTTCTACAAGAACGTGCTGGGCCTGCCGCTGCACCCGCACGGCTACGAGCCCACCAAGGGCTGGGCCATGTTCATGTGCGGCGACGTGGACCTGGTGCTGCTCTCGGTGCCCGACGCCGACCGCGGCGAGCGCCAACGCACGGCCAACTACAACGAGGACCCGGCCGGGGTGCACTCCTTCGCCGCAGAGGTGGACGACATCGACGAGGCCATCGCCGCACTCGACGAGCACGGGATCACCTGGGCGGGCGAGACGAACATCTACGGCGCCGGCGCATTCCTCGAGGAGATTCCCGGCGACGACTTCGACGGGATCTGGTACCGGTTCCGCTCCTTCTACGACCCCGAGGGAAACGTGATGCACATCTGCGAGGTGCATCCACCCGCGGGGTTCGACCGCACCGCTGCCGGGAGGTCGTGACATGGGCGGGCTGCCGCGCCTGACCTTCTGCCTCACGGTCGGGATGGATGCCCTGTCGCTGTGGATCACCTCGTTCAAGAGCACCAACGCCAGCATGATCTCCCGCGGCGAGATGGAGATCCCCGGCACCCACCGGGTGCTGGAACTCCTCGACCGCTACGAGATCCGCTCCACGTTCCTGGTGCCGGGCCACACGGCTCTGGCCTATCCGGACCTGATCCGTGAGATCGTGGACCGGGGCCACGAGCTCGCCTACCACGGCTGGATGCACGAGGACGCCCGGGACTTCGACGTGCCCGGCCAGCGCCTCATCATCGAGCGTGGCCTCGAGGCTCTCGACCTTGTGGCCGGCGTGCGTCCCCGTGGCCACGTGTCGCCGGCTTGGAACATGAGCGAGCACACCATCGCGCTCATCGAGGAGTTCGGCTTCGACTTCGACGGGAGCCGCATGTCGACCGACATGATGCCGGTGTACGTGCGCAAGGGGGACCGCTGGCTCACCGACGGCGCCTACCAGTTCGGCGAGCTGACCGACATCGTGGGCATCCCGGTGGCCTGGCCGATGGACGACGTGCCGATCTTCGAGTTCGTCTGGGGGCAGATCCCCGGCCTGGCGCCCCCGTCGGTGGCCGAGGAGATGTGGACAGGCGAGTTCGACTACGCCTATGACCACTGCCCCGGCGGCGTCTACAACCTCACGATCCACCCGCAGGTCATCGGGCGGGGCTCGCGGCTGCGGATGCTGGAGCGGGTGGTGAGTCGGGCCGCTGAGCACTCCGACGTGGTCTTCTCGCGCCAGTCCGAGTACGT
>JAPPKQ010000415.1 GCA_028819945.1 bacterium
CCCTCGCCCGTAGTCGCCGTCGAGTATCTTGCCGATGCGGGCCGGAACCCCCGCAACCATCGCTACTCGCTCAGCCGGGGGATTTCCAAGCTCCGCAGCGCCGTGGCGGACATGTACCTGCGGCGGTTCGGCGTCGAACTCGACCCCGAGACGCAGATCATCAACACCATCGGCGCCAAGGAGGGCCTCTCGCACCTGATGTGGGTGGTGTTGCAGCCGGGCGACGCCGTGCTGGTGCCGGCGCCCTCGTATCCCATCCACCTCTACGCGCCCCTCTTCGCCGGCGCGGAGATACGCAACATTCCCCTCTCGGTGGGCGACGACCTCGACGAGGTGCTCCGGCAGCGCTGGGAGTACTCGTGGCCCAAGCCGCGGGTCATCCTGTTGTCGTTCCCGCACAATCCGACGACCACGTGCGTGGATCTGGACTTCATGCAGCGGGTCGTGGACTTCGCCCGCGAGCACGACGTCCTGGTGGTCCACGACTTCGCGTACGCCGACATCGCCTTCGACGGCTACCGGCCCCCGTCGATCCTTGAGGCCGACGGCGCCCTGGACGTGGCCGTGGAGTTCTACTCGCTCACCAAATCCTTCTCGATGGCCGGCTGGCGGGTGGCGTTCATGGCGGGCAACGCCGAGGTGGTGGCTGCGCTCGCCAAGCTCAAGTCATACCTGGACTACGGCACGTTCCAGCCCGTGCAGATCGCCGCCACGGTGACCCTCAACGAGGCGGCCGACTACCCGAAGCTGGTGAGTGACACCTACCAGAGTCGCCGAGACAGCCTGTGCGAGGGTCTGGCGCGCATCGGCTGGCAGGTGGATCCGCCGAAGGGAACGATGTTCGTCTGGGCGCCGATCCCGGAGCCGTACCGCCACATGGACTCGGTCGGCTTCGCCTCCTTCCTCGTCACCGAGGCACGCGTGGCCACCTCGCCCGGCGGCGGGTTCGGCCCCGGCGGCGAGGGCTACGTGCGCTTCGCACTCATCGAGAACGAGCAGCGCATCGGCCAGGCCGTGCGGAACCTTCGCAAGGCCCTGCCCGCGCTCGGCTGAGTCTCCGTGCGGCTCGGCATCCTGACCGGCGGCGGCGACTGTCCGGGTCTGAACGCCGTGATCCGGGCCGTGGTTCTGCACGGCGCCCGGCGCTGGGGAGACGAGGTGCTGGGTTTCCGGGACGGATGGCGGGGAGTCGTCGAGGACGAAGCGATCCCGATCCCTCCCGAGCGCGCCGCGAGGATCCTGGCCCGGGGCGGCACGATCCTCGGCACCTCGCGCATCCAGCCCTACATGACCGCCGACGGCCCGGCCAGAGTGGTCGACGTGCTGGCCGGCCGGGATGTGGCGGCGCTGATCGTCGTCGGCGGCGAGGGGACTCTGAGCGTGGCCCACCGGCTGCACCGCGACCTCGGCGTGCCCCTCGTGGGCGTGCCGAAGACAATCGACAACGACGTTGGGGGCACCCAGCTGACCTTCGGCTTCGAGACCGCGGTGCAGACCGCCACCGACGCCATCGACCGGCTGCACACCACCGCCGAATCACACCACCGGGTCATGGTCGTGGAGGTCATGGGCCGCCACGCCGGTCACGTGGCGCTGTGGGCGGGCATCGCCGGCGGCGCGGCTGCCATCCTGGTGCCCGAGCGCCCCTTCGACATCGCCGCGATCGCTGCGGAGTTGCGCAGCCTGCACGACGGTGGCGCCCAGTCCTCGGTGGTCGTCGTGGCCGAGGGCGCCCGGCCGGTTCCGGGCACCCTGGAGGTGCCAGACCCCGGCGTCGATGAGTACGGGCACGTCCGCCTCGGCGGGATCGGAGCCATCGTGGCGGCCGAGATCGAGCGGCGCACCGACCTGGAGACCCGGATCACCGTGCTGGGCCACACCCAGCGCGGCGGGACCCCGACGGCATTCGATCGGGTGCTGTGCAGTTCCTTCGGAGTGGCGGCGGTGGACGCCGCCCACGCAGGCGCGTTCGGTCGCATGGTGGCGGTGCGGGCCGGCCGGATCGGCCTGGTGCCGCTGGAGGAGGCGACCGCGGCCTTGAAGCCGATACCCGACGGGCTCTGGGAGGTGGCGGAGGCCTGCCGCTCCTAGCCGCCCCCGCCGGGCCCGGGCGGTGGTCCGGGCGGTCCCAGCGAGGCGTAGTGCACCCGCCCCACCGGCGCCTCCACGTCGCCCTCGTCGGTGGGCAGAGCGCGGGGCTCGCCCTCGATCAGCACCCAGAGATAGTCCACGCCGGGGAGTTCGGTGGCGGTGTAGACCAGCTGGGCGATCGCCAGGCTCTGGAGCGCGCCCTCGATCTGCTCGAGCGCCCCCTCGGCGAGATTCATCTGCAGTACCCCGTTGGTGAGATCGCTGCCGAGGACGACCGTCTCGGCGGGAATGACCGAGGTGAGCCCCGCCGAGGCTTCCTCCTCGGTCGGCCCTTCGATGAGTGCGTCGAGGGCGGCCACCAGGCCGGCGGGCGTGGCCAGCTCGCGCTCGACGGGCTGGCTCAGGGTCTCACCGTCCACGAAGTAGAGATAGACGCTCTGGCGAGGCACCGGCGCCTCGGTGGAGGTCGTGGTCGTGGCGGGGATCGCCAACTCCTCCGGGAGGTCCGAGGCGTCCAGGACACGCGGCGCCGGATCCTGCGGCACGCCGCAGGCCGTGGCAGTGAGCAGCGTCGCCAGCGCCCCCAGCAGTGCGGGCAGGGACAGCCGGGCGGGGGGCCTGCGCAGGGGACTCACTGCTCGATCACCGGGAGTGTGACGACGAAGCGGGCGCCGGAGGCGCCGTCGGCCCGCTCGGTCACGCGGACCGAGCCGCCGTGCAGGCGAACGTGTTCGGCCACGAGGGCCAACCCCAGGCCCGTACCGCTGAAACGTCCCCCCGAGGTCTGCCGGCTGCCGCGCGAGAAGCGGTCGAAGATGACGTCGCGGTCCTCGGCCCTCACACCCGGTCCGGCGTCGATCACCGAGATCTCCACCGAGGCGTCGAAGCGCTCCACGTGGATCTCGGTGGCGCCGCCGGCGTGGTTCTGGGCGTTCTCCAGGAGGTTCGCCATGACCTGTGCCAGGCGCCGCCGGTCGGCTCGCAGCACCAGGCCCTCCGTGTCGGGATCGCGGGTGACGCGTGGCGCGTGGCCGGCGGCGCGCGCCGCCTGCTGGACGAACTCGATGATCTCGAAGTCCTCGAGTTCCAGGGCGGCGGCCCCCACGTCGTAGCGGGAGATCTCCAGCAGATCCGCGACGAGCTGCTTGAAGTGCTCGAGGTCGGCGGTGAGCAGGTTGAGTGCCGTCTGGGACCGCACCGGCAGTTCCC
Organism: bacterium; assembly: GCA_028819945.1. Taxonomy (GTDB): domain Bacteria; phylum Actinomycetota; class Acidimicrobiia; order Acidimicrobiales; family CATQHL01; genus VXNF01. The sequence goes on from JAPPKQ010000415.1 coordinate 3,301, forward strand.
CCTGGCGCCGGCGCAGGACCTCCAGGGAGGCCGTGAGCGTCATCAGGGGCGAGCGCAACTCGTGGCTCACGTTCGAGGCGAAGCGGGCGTCTCGCTCGATGCGGTCCTGCAGGGCGCTGGCCATCTGGTTGAAGGAACGCGACAGCCGCTCCAGATCGGGGTCGGCGCCCTCGAGGCGCGTGTTGAGATCGCCGGCGGCGATGGCCTCGGCCGCCTCACCGATGTCGGTGAGCGGTTGCACGGCGCGCTGCGCCGCCCAGATGCCGATGCCGATGCCGGCGAGGACAGTGATGGCGCTCCCGGTGAGGAGCGCGATCAACAGCGAGCTGAGCGTGTCGGCGATGTCGTCCAGCGGCACCGCCTCGTAGTAGGCGGCGTCGATGTCGAAGTAGGGGATTCCGATGACGGCGAAGGGGGTTTCCCCCACGACGTAGCGCATCTGCGCGGCGCGGCCCCGCGCCACGGTGTCCTTGAGGAGCGGATCGATCTGCGGCTCGCTGAACTCGACGGGATTGGCCGAGAGCCAGAGATCGCCGAAGCGGATGACCGGGCGGGCGCCGAGCGGTGTGTAGAGGTTCTGCAGCAGGTCGCGCAACTGCTGCTCGGTCGACTCGGCGTCGATGAGCCGGCTGACCTGGGTGGCGTTGAACAGGACGCGCGCCAGGGAGGTGTCCTCCCGGCGGGTCAGCAGATTGTCCCGTGTCAGCTCGTAGGTGATGAGCGAGAGGCCGGCGGCGAGCACGAGCGCGCCGAGACCGAAGACCAGGCTGACGCGCAGCCGCAGGGAGACGCGCGCGGCCACCGTTGCTAGGGCTGCAGCTTGTACCCCTCGCCGCGGACGGTCACGACGTGGCGGGGATTGGCAGGGTCGGTTTCGATCTTGGTCCGGAGTCGGCGGATGTGCACGTCGACGAGCCGGCTGTCGCCGAAGTAGCCGTAGCCCCAGATGCGCTCCAGCAACACCTCCCGGCTGAGGGTGCGCCCGGGGCTGGAGGCCAGTTCGACGAGCAGACGGAGTTCGGTCTTGGTGAGGTTGATCTCCTGGTTGCCCCGGCGTACCACGCCCTCCTCGGCGAAGACCTCCAGGTCGGCGAAGATGAAGTTGGTGAGCGGTCCCTCGGCGGTGCGGGCCCGCCGCAGCAGCGCCCGGATGCGCGCCGAGAGCTCCTTGGGTGCGAACGGCTTGGTGAGGTAGTCGTCCGCACCGGCCTCCAGCCCGGCCACGATGTCGTGGGTGTCCTCCCGGGCGGTGACCATGACGATGGGGACGTTGCTGATCCTCCGCAGCGAACGGCACACCTCGAACCCGTCCACGCCCGGCAGCATGATGTCGATCAGCACCACGTCGGCGGGTTGGCGCCGGAAGATGCTCAGCGCGGCCTCGCCGTTGGAGGATTCCTGCACCTCCCAGCCTTCGTCCTCGAGGGCCAGCCGCAGGGACGTGCGGATGCGCTCGTCGTCCTCGACGGTCAGGATGCGCGTCGCCATGGTCACCATGCTGCCCCAATTCGCGGGCTGCTGCCGCGCTCAGAAGTCGTGGGCGCCTCCGGCCGGGGCTCCGCCGGGCCAGGCTCCGAGCTCGGCCAGGAGGTCGCTGAGGGCGGGCGCCACGCCGGGAGCGGCGGCGAGCACGAACCCGACGGCGCCGGCTCCGGAGCGGCCGGGCGGCTCGAGCAGGGGGCTGCGGGTGACGGCGCCGGCCTCGGAGGCGATGAGGCTTCCCGCCGCGTGGTCCCAGGGACAGAGGCGGTACTCGTAGTAGGCGTCCACCCGGCCGCAGGCGACCGAGCAGAGGTCCAGGGCCGCCGAGCCCATCCGGCGGATGTCGCGCACCCGGCCGAGGAGGCCCGCCACGACCGAGCCCTGGTGGATCCGGTCCGCCTCGTTGTAGCCGAAGCCGGTGGCGACGAGGGCCGATCCGAGATCCTCCGTGCTGCTCACCGCCAGACGCTCGCCGTTGCAGACCGCACCGCCGCCGCGCGCCGCCGAGAAGACCTCCCCGTGCAGCGGGTCGACGACCGCGCCGGCGAGAGGCCGGCCGCCGGCGGCGGCGGCCACCGAGACCGAGTAGCCGGGGTGCCCGTACACGAAGTTGGTGGTGCCGTCGATGGGATCGATGAACCAGGTGATCCCCGTGGAACCGGCGCGGGAGGCACCCTCCTCGCCGACGATCCCGTCGTGGGGCCGGGCGCGCGCCAGGCGCGAGGCGATGAGGGACTCCGCGGCGCGATCCGCGGCGGTCACCAGGTCGGTGCGGGAGGACTTGACGCCGACGGGGGCGGCCCGGCCGTGGTGTTCGGCGACGACGTCGCCGGCCGCGGTGGCCAATTCGACGGCCAGTTGCCGGAGTGCCTCGAGGTCGGTGCCGCCGGCGGTCACCGGGCGCGCCGGCGGCCGAGCCGCAGGGCGGCCCCGGAGGCAGCTCGCGGGCCGCTCCGCCACTCGTGCATGGCCCGCAGCGTCAAGGAGGCGACGATCGCCACACCCGAGGCGCTCGCCACGGCACCCACGAGGGTGCCCAGGCCGAGTTGCCAGCCGCAGTCTCCCGTGCAGCTCACGTCCACGAGGGCGTAGCCGATGAGCCCGCCGCAGACCCCTGCCAGGAGGATCGCCAGGGTGGCCACGGCCCGCGCGCGGCGTCCCGGCAGGGCCGACCGGGAGGGAGTGGCGGCCTCGGTGCCAATCACCCGAACCAGGCTAGGACGGCGCGCCGTCATCGCAGCGGTGCCGGGCGCGATCTAGCGTGGCCGCATGCCGCAACTCGGTGCGGCCAACGTGCTGCACGTGGACATGGACGCCTTCTTCGCGGCGGCGGAGGTGCTGCGGCGCCCCGAGCTGGCCGGCCGGCCGGTGATCGTCGGGGGAACCGGCGACCGGGGCGTCGTGGCGGCGGCCTCCTACGAGGCCCGGCGGTTCGGTGTCGCCTCGGCCATGCCCACCCGGCGGGCGCGCTCACTGTGCCCCGGAGGCGTGTTCCTGCCTGCCGATCACGACTACTACCGCGGGCTCAGCGGCAGGATCATGGAGCTGTTCGGTCGCTACACCCCCCTGGTGGAGGCGCTCTCGCTGGACGAGGCGTTCCTGGACGTGACCGGCGCCCGGCGCCTGTTCGGCGCACCCGCCGAGATCGCCGGGCGGATCCGCGCCGAGTTGGCGCGTGCTGAGGGCCTCACCTGCTCGGTGGGGGTCGCCTCGAACAAGTTGCTGGCCAAGCTGGCCTCCGAGCAGGCCAAACCCCACGCAGCGCCCGGCGGTGTGCGCCCCGGCCGGGGAGTGGTCGTGGTGGAGCCGTCGGAGGCGCTGGTGTTCCTGCACCGGCTGCCGGTGCGGTCGCTGCCCGGGGTCGGTCCGGCCACCCGGCGCCGGCTGCGCGACCTGGGTGTGGGGACCGTCGGCGAACTGGCGGCGCTGCCGGCCGACACCCTCACCGATGCCTTCGGCACGGCCCAGGGGCGCCGCCTGGCCGAACTCGCCGCCGCGCACGATCCCCGGCCCGTCGTCGCCTGGCGGGCGCCGAAGTCGCTCAGCAGCGAGGTGACCTTCCCGCGGGACATCTCGGACCGGAGCGCCCTGCAGGCCGAGGCCCTCCGGCAGGCCGACGCTCTGGCCTCGCGCCTGCGGGAGGCCGGCTGCACCGCCGGAACCATCGTGTTGAAGCTGCGCTTCGGCGACTTCCGGACGCTCACCCGGTCGCGCACTCTGGCGCGGGCCACTGCTCACGCCCCGTACATCGCACGGGCGGCGCGGAGCCTGCTGGAGGGTCTGGAGGTCGACGCCGGGGTGCGGCTCCTGGGGCTCGGCGCCGGCACGCTGACGGTCGGCGGCGGGGAGCAGCTCACTCTGGACGAGGCCGCCGGGGGACCGGCCGCGGCGCTGGGCGAGGCGCTCGACGAACTCAGGGCCCGGTTCGGCTCGGAGGTCATCGCCCCGGCCGGGGCTCGTTCGCCGGCCACACGGGAGGGAGCCGAACGCACTCGCTGAGCACTTGTGCGTTGTGGCGGAGCGCCGCGTGTGCGAGACTTGGGAGCAGCCGCCGGCCGTCGATCGGCTTGGCGCGGAACCGATGTCGAACGTGAAGGGAGCAAGGCCTGTGGCGCTGTCGGAGGACGAGCAACGGATTCTCAGCGAGATCGAGGCGAACCTCTACGAGACAGACCCGGAGTTGGCCGAAGAGGTCCGCTCCACCACGGTGTTCCGACACGGGTTCCGGAACCTGAGGCGGTCGGTTCTGGGATTCATCGCCGGCATCGTCTTCATGATCTTCACGCTGTCGACGTCGTTCTGGCTGTCGTTCGTGGGCTTCTTGATCATGCTGGCCTCGGCGATGTTCTTCGAGCGGAACGCCCGGCTGGTGGGCAAGGCCGGCCTGCAGCAGATCTCGCGCAATCCCCTCAGCGGCGCCTGGCGCGATGAGGGCGGCACACCCGGCCAGCGGATGCGCGACCGTTTCAACCGCGACCAGCGGGGCGACTGACAGCGGTCATCCCGGCGCGCCGGCGGTTCGCACCGGCGCGGAGCGTCTAGCGGGCTTCCTCCCTGCGGCCCACGGCTCCCATCAGCAACCGCCACGGGCGCGGGTCCACGACGCCTCGCAGCCGCTGCGCCGCGGTCCGGGTCTCCCGCAGGTCCGCGCTGATCGATGAGGACGCCGTGGCCACCTGCCGCTGGAGCTCGGCGGGCATCGGGCCGCCGGCGAACGCCGCCACCGAGACGCAGAAGGCGAGCCGCCGCCACGGCTCCGGTGCCGAGTCGAGCAGCCGGGAGGCTCGCTGGGCCACCTCGAGAGGTGTCTCGGCGAGCTGCGGCCTGATGCGGCGCGGGCGCAGCAGGTCGATGACCTCCTCCCAGGCCACGATCGCACCGCGCCCGGCGTCCGCGCCGGCCCAGCGGCGCCGGCGCCGGCGCTGCAGTGAGCGGAGCCCGGCGGTGGCGGCGGTGTAGAGGCCGGCGGCGGCAACGGCAGCGGCCAGCGCCAGCCCGGCCAGGGTGAGAATGCGCGCCGTGCCGGTACCGCCACCC
>JAPPKQ010000420.1 GCA_028819945.1 bacterium
GTTCCCACCACGGCGGAGCTGGAGAAGACCCTCGGGCAGGGTGTCGCCGACGCCTCGGTGTTCCCCGTAATCTGCGGTTCCGCCACGACGCCGATCGGCGTGGACCGCCTCTGCAACTACATCTGCGGCATCGGGCCGTCACCGCTGGTGGCCCGACCCATGCCCGACGCCAACGGTGAGCCGGTGGCTCCCAGCGGCGACGGCCCACCGGCGCTGCTGGTGTTCAAGACCACCGTGGATCCGTATCTCGGCACCGTCTCGGTGTTCAAGGTCGCCGCCGGCTCGCTGGTCGCCGACACGAACCTGCAGAACTCCCGCACCGGCAACAGCGAGCGCCTCCGCACCCTGGTGACCCTGCGCGGGGCGACCAGCGAGCCGGCCACCGAGTTGGCTGCGGGGGACATCGCCGCGGTCGCCAAGCTGGCCGACACCAACACCGGGGACACCCTCGGGGACGGATCGACGGTACTGGCACCGCCGCCGTGCCCCGAGCCGATGCTGTCCTTCGCGGTGGTGCCGCGCAGCAAGGCCGACGAGGAGAAGCTCTCCAACGCGCTGCGCCGGCTCTGCGGGGAGGACCCGTCGCTGCGGGTGACACGCCCGATCGAGACTCGCCAGACGCTGCTCTCGGGACTCGGCGACATGCATCTCCGTACGGCCCTGAAGCGCATCGAGCGCAAGTTCAACGTGGGTGTGGACCTCGAGGACCTGCGGATCCCGTTCCGGGAGACGATCACCGCCAAGGCGGCCGCGGAGGGCAAGCACAAGAAGCAGACCGGAGGTCACGGCCAGTTCGGCATCGCCCACGTGCGCATCGAGCCGCTGCCCCGGGGGTCGGGCTTCGAGTTCTCCGACGAGATCACCGGCGGCGTGATACCCCGGCAGTACATCCCGGCGGTCGAGGCCGGGATCCGCGAGGCCATGGAGAACGGTGGCAAGCACGGTTACCCGGTCGTCGACCTGCGCGCCACCGTCTACGACGGGAAGTACCACTCCGTGGACTCCTCGGAGATGAGCTTCAAGATGGCCGGACGGCTGGCCTTCAACGCGGCCCTGAGCGAAGCCCGCCCGGTGGTGCTGGAACCCGTCTCCCAGGTGGACGTGCGCGTGCCCGGCGAGTGCCTCGGCGACGTGATCGGCGATCTCTCCTCACGCCGGGCGATCGTGCAGGGAACCGACACCGGCAACTACGGCGAGCAACACGTCCGCGCCCTGGTGCCGGAGTCCGAGCTGGTGCGCTACGCCATCGATCTGCGGTCCATCACCGGGGGCCGCGGCGCCTTCACCGCCAGCCACGACCACTACGCGGTGCTGCCGGGCGTGCCGAGCTGATCGCGAGGCGCCCGGTCCATCGTGTCCACGTTGGAGTCGAGCGCCCGCAGGCCCTCCCAGCGCACGATGACCGACACCAGGTACAGCGCCAGCACGATCCCGTTGATGCCGAACACGAGGCGCAGTCCCAGGTGGTCGCCGAGCCAGCCCCCCACGAGCGCCCCCGTCGGCCAGCCGCCGAAGATGCCCATCACGTAGAGCGACATCGTCCGGCCGCGCATCTCCTCGGCCACCTGGGATTGGACCGCCGAGTTCAGCGAGATGGCGATGCAGACGTGCGCCACCCCGCTGAGGAAGTATCCGGTCAGCCCGACCGGGTAGCTGGTCGTGGCGACCGCCAGCAGTGAGGCCGACGCATAGAGGGCCAGGCCCAGACGGGCCAGCGCCGAGCGATCGAAGCGATCCCCGTAGCCGATGATCAGCGCCGAGCCGATCACCGAGCCCACCCCGGCGGCCGTGATCAACCCCGCCAGTCCGGTCTCGCCCACGCCGTAGTCCTCGCTGGCCAGTCCGGCTGCGAGGTGCAGCAGCGCGCCGCCGAAGTAGGCCATCACGAAACCCGTGAGGATCGCCTGCCGCAGCGATGAGCGGCGCCGGACGTAGGCGACGCCGGCGGCCAGGAAGGCGCGGATCCGTTGGCCCGCCGGCGGGGCCAGCCGGCGCGGCCGCATCGTCGCGATCACGACCATCAGGAGCCCGTAGGTGACGGCGTTGGTCACGAAGACCGAGCCGGGGCCGACCAGCGCCAGCAGTCCCGCTCCTGTCAGCGGCCCGATGGCACGCGAGGCCGTGAACTGTGCGGAGTTGAGGCGGATCGCCGACAGGAGGCTCGAGCTGGGTACGAGCAGCGGCACCAGCGCGAGCCAGCTGGACGCCTGGATCCCCAGGGCGACGCCCATGACGAGGTTCAGCCCGATGATGCGCCACGGTGTGAGCTGAGCGGTCATCTGCAGCGCCGCGAAGCCCGCGCAGGCGACGGTGCTGACCGCCAGCGTGATGACCATCACCTTCTGGCGGGCGAACCGGTCGGCCACCACGCCGGCGACGGGAGCCAGGAACACGGCGGGGATCAGCATCGTGAACGCCGCCGCCCCGACCCAGGTGTTGGAGCCGGTCATGTCGAACATGAGGAACGGGACGGTGAACTGCTGCATCCAGTTGGCGGCGTTGGAGATGAGGGCCGCCCACCAGAAGAAGGCGAAGTCCCGGTGTCTCAGGGCACTCAGCGCGCCGGGACGACCTCGCTGCGCCGCGTTCACCACCCGGCGAGCCTAGGTGCGCTTCGCTCGAGGGAGGCCGGAGCCTGATGGACGTGGGGACGAGGCATATGCTCTGGAGGGTGAGTCGGCAATCGACGCCGCTGCTTGCCGCGCCCCGCCGGCGGGTCTCGAGGCGCCTGATCCTGGCGCTGCTCACGGCGCTGATCCTGGCGACGGCGCTGCTGGCCGTCGGTTCGTCACCCGCGGCCGCGCACACCCGGCTGCTGGAGACGATCCCCGGGAACCGCACGATCGCCGACGCACCGCCCGAGCGCCTGACCCTGGTCTTCGCCGAGGCCGTCGACCCCCGCACCGTCCAGCTCGACGTGATCGGCGCGGACGGCGGCCTCGTGCCGGGCGCCGCGCTGCTGACCCCGAGCGGTGCCGATCAGGCCGTCATCGAGTTCTCCCTGCCCCCGCTCGACGACGGCGTCTACGGGCTCTCCTGGATCACAGTCGGACCCGATGGCCACAGGGTGGCGGGTGAGGTCGTCGTCGGTGTGGGCGTGGTCGACGGCGCCAGCGTGCAGGACGCGCGGTTCAGCGACACGCCGCCCCTCGAACGCGTCCTGAGCATCGCCGCCGGGGTGGCCCGCTACCTCTGGTACTTCGGCCTTGCCGCCGTTGCCGGGTCGATGCTCGTGCTCGCCTGGGGTCTCCGCCCGGGAGCCGGATCGCCGGCGAGGGAGATCCTCAGCCGCCGGGCCCGGCGGGCCCTGGTGCGGGGCTCGTTGCTGTTGCACGTCGGCATCCTCGTGCGCGCCGGTGCCACCATCACCCTCGTCACCCGCGGCTACCGCACCGGATCGCTGAGCGAGGACCTGCGACTCGCCCTCGTGGACGGCATGGGTCTGACCCTGCTGCTGGCGGCGGTGGCCGCCGGCGCCCTGGTGGTGTGGGCGCCCCGGCTGAGCCGGGCGCGGTCGGGATGGACATTCCTGCAGGCGGGCCTGGGCGTGATGGCGCTGGTGGCGATCGGGTCGGCAACCTCGCACACCGCGGTGCTCTCCGAGGACCGCTTCGGGATCTGGGTGTCCACGCTGCACCTCACCGCCGCAGCCCTCTGGCTGGGCCCGCTGCTCGTCGTGGGCTGGGCCACCGCCTCGGGCCGCTGGCGTGCCCGGCCGGCGGCGGAGCGGGCGGCGACGCTGCGGGAGGTCTTCGGCCGCTTCGGCCCGGTGGCCGTGGGCGCCTTCGCCGTGCTCGTGCTCACCGGCGCCCGCTCGACCTGGCTCCTGGCCGGCTCGGAGTTGCTCTCGGGCTCGGGCTACACCATCGCGCTCATCGTCAAGCTGGCCGTGCTGGCGGCTGTGATCCTGCCCCTCGGCACCTACCACGACCGGCGCCTCGGCTGGCTGGCCCGGCGCCGGCCGGACGGGGATTCCGGAGCCGCCCCGGTTCGCTCGCTGCGCCTGGAGGCCGGGGCTCTGGCGTCGGTGCTGGTCGTGGCGGCCGTGCTGGCCGGGCTGAATCCGGCCGTCTTCGGCTCGGGCGGCGAAGGCGACGGCTCGACGGTCGCGGCGGTCGGCGGGGCCGCCCCGACGGAGACCGTCGATCCGGCCGCGCTGCTGTCCGACGCCCCGCCCGAGAGTGTCGAGGACTGCCGCGACCGCACGGTGGGAAGGCCCAACTGCTACCGCGACTACTTCGCGGACGTGATGCGCAACGAGGGGGCCGACGTGGCGGTGGCGGAGATCGCCGCCCTCTCCGAGAGCGACGACTACGTGGCGCGGGACTGCCACCAGGTGGTGCACGACCTCGGCAACGACGCAGCGGAGCACTACGGCGACGTGGGCATCGCCCTCACGTACGAGGGGTCGGCCTGCTGGTCGGGCTACTACCACGGCGTCGTGGAGTACGCCATCTCGCAGTTCAACGGCACCGAGCTGTTCGACGAGATGCCCAACATCTGCACCACCGCGGCCGAGCGCGAGTACTCCTTCACCCACTACAACTGCGTGCACGGGCTGGGCCACGGGGTCATGCTGAACACCGACGGCGACCTGTTCGGTTCGATCCCGTACTGCGAGACCCTGCCGGATCGCTGGGAGCTCAGCTCCTGCGTGGGCGGCGCCATCATGGAGAACGTCGTGTCGGCGCAGCAGGGCATCCAGACCGACCTGCGCACCGACGACCTCATCTACCCGTGCAACGTGATCGGCGACGACTACGTCGACGAGTGCTTCGCCATGCAGACCTCCTGGATGCTCTACAACCTCGGCTACGCGGACGAGAACTTCGCCGAGGCGTTCGCCATCTGCGACACCGTCCGGACCGACATGGTCGACAACTGCTACCGCAGCATGGGACGCGACATCAGCGGCTCCTCACTCCTGGAGGTGAGCCGGATCGTGCGGCTCTGCTCGCTCGGCGATCCCACCTACCAGGAGGAGTGTTTCGTGGGTGCCTCGTTGAACGCGGTCTACAACGACCACGGCACGGCGATGGCGACGGCTCTCTGCGAGGCGATCCCGGTTCGCATGCAGGACGCCTGCTACGCGGCGCGTGACCGGGCGGCGGGCACCTTCTGAGCCCACCGCCCGCCGCTGCGGGATCCGTGGGCGACCCCGCAGGCCTCTAACATCGGTTGGCGTGACCGCCGCCGGACCACACCCGACCGAGGGGGTCGCCGTGCTGGGCGCCGGCCCGGCCTGCCCCGGCATCGCGCAGATCATGGCGGTGGCCGGGCACCGCGTGACGCTCTGCACCCCGAGCGAGGCGCTGGAGGCGGCACGGGCAGAGGTCGACGGAGGCCGCTTCGGGCTGCTCGCCGCCGCCGACGCCGGACGCATCAGCAGCGACGAGCGGCACCGGGCACTCGAGCGGCTGCACTTCAGTGCCGACCTGGACGCGGCGGCCGACGCGGACCTGGCCGTCGTCAGCGATCCCGGTGGGCCGGAGACGCTCGCGCCGCTGCTCGTCGAGGCGGAGCGCCGACTCGCGACGGGCGCGGTGCTGGCGGTGGACTCCCCCGGCGAGCCGCTGGCCTCCCTCAGCGGCGGGCTGCGCAGGCCCGAGCGACTCGTGGGATGGCACTGGGGCCGACCGGTGCAGATGAACAAGCTCGCCGAGATCGTCGCTGGCGCGGGCACCGCCGAGAGCGCCGTCGAGATCGTCGTGCGGGTCGCTGGGCGCGCCGGCAAGAACCCCGTCGTCATCGCCGACGCGCCGGATTCCTGGGGCTACGTCACCAACCGGATCTGGGCGGCGTTGCACGCCGAGGCCGCTCGCATCGTCGCCGAGGGCGTCGCCAGGCCCGAGGACGTGGATCGGCTCCTCATCGACGGCTTCGGTTGGCCCGCCGGCCCCTTCGGCAGGGGCAGCGAGGCTCGCTAGCGAGAGCGATCCGCCGGCGGACATGATTGCCCCCATCGGGGGTCGGTCCGACAGTAGCTGCTCGGGGCGGTTTCGGTTCGCGCGGGGTGTGTCGCAGGGCCGCGGTACGGTTCGGGCTGTGCCCGATCCGGGCGGCGGCGCCGGAGTAGCTGCGCCAGTGGACCGACGTGGCGCGGTCGTTCGACATCGCCACGGGGTTCTTCGAGATCGGGGCGCTGCTGGCGCTGGACGGCCGCTGGCAGCGGCTCGACAGGATCAGGATCCTGACGGGCGACGAATTGTCGCTGCGCACCCGGCAGGCGTTCAGCGAGGCGCTGCGCGCCGGGTCGGCCAGCTGGATGACAGCCTGGAATCCGAGAAGGGCCCCAACCCGCCCCGCGGGCACACCGCGAACTGCCCTCCCGCCTCGAGCGCGTTTCGTTGTGTTTGGAGTCATGTTGCCGTAGCTTTATCGCGCCGGATTGAGGGGGTCACATGGTGAGAGTCTCGCAGAGCGCGCTGGAGATGGCGCTCAATGACTTCCGAGAACTGCGCTACACGAGAGCCGTCGTGTCCCTCTTCGAAAGCTTCCTCGTTGCCAAGTCGCTCGAAGCCCGACCCGGAGATGGCGAGGCGACGATCGAACAGGTGAACGACGCTGTCACGAGACTCTTCGTGCTGGACGCGTCGAATCCTCTCGGGCGCTTGTATCCGTTCCGCTACGACTGGCTGAACCTCAATGACTCGGGCCGGAAGACCGTATGGAACAACACAACCCGAGGCAGCAAACTCGCCACCTCGATCTTCAAGAATGAAGGCGTGCGCCGGGGAGAGGACATCCGGAACGGTCTACGGTCAGACGCCTCGGTGATCGTCAGCGACGCGCTCGCCGAGAGGGGACATCGTCGTCCAAGTGCAGAAGCCTTGATCTGCCTGCTGTTGCGGGATCATGAGTTCTCCGCAAACAGCGATTGGCGCGACGCTGAGAGGGTTCTGCTCGAGCGGTTCGCTCTGACTGCGGACGACCTTGAGAACGTCTCGATTCGCCCTTCTCCGGGCTGCCCGCTGCTCGGGTCGCCGGAATGGGATCTTGCTCGGCTACCGGACAGTCTCGCGCCTCCGGCAGCGGTTCGCAGCGTCGCTGTCGGCCAACAAACGACGGCGTCAAGTCCTGCGGACGAACTCGAACCGGTGATCCTCGACCGACGTGTCGAGCGCATGTTGCGTCTCGCGGTGACGAGTTACCGATTCGTGATGCTCGTCGGCCCGCCGGGCACCGGCAAGGGCAGGCTGGTCCGATGGATCGCGGATGAGGTTGCCGGTGACCCGACGGCGCTCGGCTTCGGGGAGGGCTTTCGGCCCGATCCGGTATGGATTACACCCGATGACACGTGGAGTGCGTTCGAGTTGATCGGTGGTCTCGTTCCTGCTGAGGATGGCAGGCTCCGATGGTCGAACGGATTCGTGCCGGACGCGCTCTGCCAGAACCGGTGGCTCGTTCTGGACGAAGCCAACAGGGCCGACTTGGACAGAATCATGGGTCCTCTGTTGACATGGCTTGCGGAGGAGGAGGTTCAGATCGGACGCACGGATCCGCACTCGGGCGTCCCGATACTCCTCGGCTGGAGCCAGTCGGGGTCGAGCATGATGGAGTCGGACGACGTTGGCCGGTCGATGCGCTTTCTGGCGGGAAGAGACTGGCGGATGATCGGTACCTACAACCCTCAGGACGCGATGAGGGTCTTCAGATTCGGTCTCGCTCTGTCCCGTCGCTTCGTTGTGGTCCCGGTGCCGACGATTTCTCCGGGACAGTTCGACGAACTGCTGCGAACGCAGCATCCGGGGATTGAGGATCCGGTGCTCGTGGCGATTCTCGGGCTCTACTCGGCCCATTACTCAGACCCGGAAACCTCTCTTGGTCCAGCGGTCTTCTTGCGGATCGCGCGCTACCTCGAACCCGGCACCGAATCGAACTCACTGGCCGAGAAGCTGGCAGAGGGCTACGTCTTGAGCGTCGGCAAGTACCTCGCCACCTACGGAGATGAGACATTGCAGATGCTGGGTAGTCGGATACTTGACGATGAAGAGGTCTGCACCGAGGACCAGTGGCAGTGGGTTTTATCGCAACGCCATACGATTAGTTGAACACGCTCGCACTTCCCCGAGAGGGGTTGAAGGAGATCACGTCCGTCTGGACAGGTGACGGGAAGGTGATCGAACTGGTGTCCGCGGTCACCGAGTCTGACGCGTCGATCGCCTGGACGCCGGATGAGGTGCGGAGTCGGGTTCGTCGCGTTCTTCTCGGCAAACTCGAACCGTATCTCGCGCAGTGGCCGGCGTCGCTGCGCCACTGGGAGCAATGTCTGCCGAC
>JAPPKQ010000186.1 GCA_028819945.1 bacterium
GAGCCGGCGGGCCTGATGCTGCACCGCGTGGGGCAAGCGGCTCGCCGGGCAGGCCGTCACGAAGGCCGCGAGACGCCCGGTCACCGACCGTGGTGTTGCCGCGGCGTGCATCGGCCAATGGTACGGTCGCTGATCCCCCGTTGTCCCCTGCCGCGGGACGCGCGACCGCGGCACGTGGCCGGAGGATGGGCGCCGATCCGGAATCGCGGTCGCCGACAGTCGATTGGGGGCTGTGACACCAGATGGTGCCCCAGGAGTGCGAATCCTCGATCGGCTTTGAGGTCATCGGTATGCGTGTCGAAGTGAGGTGACATCGAATGGCGGGCCGCGAATGCGACTTGCTGTGCATCGGCGGCGGGCTCGGCGGGCTCGCCGCCGCTCTGCGTGCGGCCGACGCCGGGCTCGAGGTGCTCGTCGTCGAGAAGTCACCGTTCATCGGCGGAGTCGCGGCCTACAGCGGGGGCGTCGTCTGGGTACCCAACAACCACCTCCAGCAGCAGGCCGGTCTCGACGACAGCGCTCAGGAGACCTCCGAGTACCTGCGATGGGTGGCGCGCGACGCGGGCCCGTTCGACGATGACCTGCTGGCGACATTCATCCGGCGGGCATCCGAGGCCGTGGAGTATTTCGCTGCGCTCGGTGTCGCGTTCGCGAGCACCGGACTGGGCGACCAGTACCACCCCGATGCGCCCGGCTCCAAGGCCTCCGGGCGCATCCTGGAGGTCACCGCGCCCGGCAGCGCTCTGGGCATCTGGCGGGATCGCTTCCGCAGCTCGCCGCACTTCCGGCTGCTCGGCCTGACCCACGACGAAGTGCGGCGGGCAGGCGGTGACCTTGTTGCCGGCGACGTGCTGGCCGACCTGCTCCGGCAGCGTCAGGAGACCGACCTCCTGACCTGGGGACCGGGCCTGTCCGCAGGGTTCGCCGGCGCCGCGCTCGTCGGGCGGGGCGTGCCGATCCTGCTCGAGACGCGGTGCATCGAGCTGATCTGCAGCGGTGGCCGCGTCTCCGGAGCCGTCGTCGAGACCGCAGGCGCCCGCAGCGAGGTCCGCGCCCGGCGAGGTGTCCTGATCGCAACCGGCAGCTACGGTAACGCTCCCTGGGCGGCTGAACTTGAGGGATTGCCGCAGATCTTCGAGGCCTCCCCACCGGTGCTCGACGGCGACGCCTTCACTCTGGCGGAACCCGCAGGCGCCGCCCGGGCGAGCGCGGGGCAGGCATTCACCATCTTCGGGTTCGAGAGCCCGACCGAGCATCATCCCGGCACGAACCTCCCGCTGCATCGCGAACTCTCCCGTGCGCTCGGATTGCCGCATTCGATCGTGGTGAACTCGGCGGGCAGGCGATTCGGCGACGAGAGTTTCTACGGGTTCCTGCTGCGGGCGGTCAAGGAACGCGACGCGTCGGGGCAGTTCCCCAACTACCCGTGCTATCTCATCGGCGACAACCGTTACCGCACCCGCTACCGGCTCGGCGACGGAGAGGATTGGCCGGCCGACCTCGCGCAGGCGTCAGACCTCGCCGATCTCGCCAGCGCACTCGGTGTCGACCCCAACGGCCTCATCACCCAAGTCGCCGCCTTCAACGACGGCGCCGAGGAGGGGAACGACCCGGTGTTCGGCCGCGGCACGCTCCCCTACAGCCGGCTCCGGGCGGGTGATCCCAACCAGTCGCCCAACCCCAACCTGGGCTCGCTCACCGAGCCGCCCTTCTGGGGCCTGCCGCTGAAGCTGCTGGGCACGGGCATCTACTCCACGGGCCTGCTGATCAACAGTGCGGCGCAGGTGCTGAGCGAGGATCGTCGCCCTATCGACGGCCTCTACGCCACCGGCAACGCCGCCGCCTATACCGAACAGCCCGCCTACGTCGGCGGCCTCGCCAACGCCCGCGCCATCACCTACGCCTACCTGGCCGCCGGCCACGCCGCATCGGACGTCGGCCGCTGAGGGGCGGCGACCGGCGCAGGCGTCAGCCGGAGAGCTGCAGGGTCTGCCAGATCCGCTCGGGTGAGAGAGGGGTAGAGAGTGTCTCCCCCGCCGGGGTTCCACCGGTTGCGAGGGCATCGAGGACGGCGTTGACGACGCAGGAGAAGGCGGCGTTGGTGCCGCCCTCGCCCATGCCCTTCATGCCGCCGGGGGTGTGCGGCGAGGGCGTCTCGAGATGTTCGACAGTAAAGCCGGGCAGCGCGTCGGCGCTGGGGACGAGGTAGTCGGCGAGCGTCGTGGTGCGAGGCTGACCGTCGGCGTCGTAGACGATCTCCTCGGTGAGGGCCGCCCCGATTCCCTGCGCGGCGCCGCCGTGCACCTGTCCCTGAACGATGACGGGGTTCACGACGGTGCCACAGTCGAGGACCGCCACGTAGTCGGTGATCTCCACGCTGCCGAGTTCAGGGTCGACCGCCACGGCACAGGCGTGGGCGGCGAAGGAGAACGTGGGGCTGGGCGGGTCGTAGATGTACGAGGCGGTGAGGCCCGGCGCCTGGCCCTCGGGCAGCCGGAACCCCCTGTGAGCCGCGGCCGCCACGTCGGCCAGCGGCACGGAGGCGGCGGTGCCGGCCACGCTGCCCTGCCCGCCGGCGTGGGTCTGGGGGGCGGTTTTGGCCTCCAGCATGGCGGCCGCTATCGCGCGGAGCCGCGCGGCCAACTCGCGCCCGGCGACAACCGCCGAGCCGCCGCCCAGGGGTAGCGAGCGCGAGGCGGCGGTGCCGAAGGCGGAATAGGGGGTCACGTCGGTGTCGCTGTGGATCACCTCCACGTCGGCGACGTCGACGCCCAGCTCGTCGGCCAGCAGTTGCGCCAGGGTGGTCTCGAGCCCCTGGCCGTGCGGCGACACGCCGGTGTAGAGGCGCACGCTGGCGTCGGGCTCCATGCGCACCACGGCGCTCTCGTAGCCGCCGACCCGCAGGCCCAGCAACTCGCCCAGGTTGCTCGGCCCCACGCCGGCCAACTGCACGTGCGAGGCGTACCCGACCCCGCGCAGGCGCCCGTCACCCGGCGGCGGGGCGGCGGCCATGCGCTCCTCGATCAACTCGCGGGCGCGGCGCAGCGGGGCGCTGTAGTCGCCGTTGTCGTAGGTGACGTGCGTCCGCGTGGTGTAGGGCTGGTCCTCGGGACGGATCATGTTCTGCCGACGCACCTCCGCCGGATGGCGGCCCAGTGCCGTGGCCACGAGTTCCACGGCCCGCTCGCCGATGAGGGCCGCCTGGGTCTGGCCGAATCCCCGGTACGCGCCGGCGGACATGGTGTTCGTGGCCACGAGCCGTCCGGTGCCCTGCACGGCGTCCCAGGCGTACGGCCCCGGCGCCATGCCGAGCGCCACGAGCAGCGGCCCCCCGGAGAAGACACTGCACTGCGCCCCGGCGTTGCGCACGGCGTCGACGCGCAAGCCGCGCAGCATGCCGTCGTCATCGAAGGCCACCTCGACGTCGCAGATCTCGCCACGCCCGTGCGTCGTCGCCAGCAGCGACTCGGTCCGAGTCTCGGTCCACTGCACCGGACATCCCGATTCCAGCGCGGCGATGATCACCATCAGCTCGTCCTCGTAGAGATGGTCCTTGAGGCCGAACCCGCCGCCGACGTCGGGCGCCACCACGCGCACGCGGTGCTGCGGCATGCCGAGCACACCGCAGACGACGTCGCGCACCGCATGCGGCGCCTGCGTCGAGATGTGGACCACCAGCTTCCCGGCGGGCTCGGTGTACGCCAGCACGCCGCGCCCCTCCATGGGCGCTCCGCTGAGGCGCCCGATCACCAACCGGGTGCGCAGTCGCCGGTCGGCCGCCGCGAAGACCGCCTCGACGTGCTCGTCGCTGTCGCCGGCCGCGCAGGCACCCAGCAGGTTCCCCTCCACGTCGTCCCACAGGCGGGGCGCTCCTGCCGTGAGGGCATCCAGCGGATCGGTGACCGCCGGCAGTTCGTCGATCACCGGCAGGACCGCCTCGGCGGCGTCGACGGCGGCAGCGGCGCTCGGCGCCACGACCACGCCGACGGGCTGACCGGCGTAGCGCACCTTGCCGTCGAGCAGCGGCGTGGACGTCTGGTTCTGGGTGGCGATGTGCCACAGGACCGGCAGGCGGCCCGTCGCCCGGCGGCGCAGGTCCTCCGGGCCGACCAGCCGGGCATCATCGGGAAGTCCGTCGACCTCCAGGCCCTCCAGAATCCCGTGCGCCACCGGGCTGCGGATCACGGCGGCATGGAGCACGCCCGCCATCGGGCCGGCGAGGTCGGCCACGTACCGCGCTGCGCCCCGCAGCATCGTCTCATCGTTGACCCGCGGCACGCTCCGGCCAACGAAGCGGGCACTCATCGATCCGCCTCCGACGGATGGGCTTCTCGGCCGGCCAGGCGACCGGGGGCAGCGCACCGGGTAGCCACGAGGACCGCGACGCACCGGCGGTGTCTCTCCGAGGTCGGCAGCCCCGTCACGAATGCAGTCGCGGTCTTCATGCCCGGTCGCTCGAGCGCTCGGGCGATCAGGCACGCCCGGTCCGCCGTCACGAATGCAGTCGCGGTCTTCATGCCCGGTCGAGGGTAACCCCGGGGCATGGGTCTCAATCCGCCGGCTCGATCCGCCCTGCCAGGCGGAACGACACAGCCGATCCCCCCAAGAGGACGCCGAGAATCAGCCAGGCCCACTCGTAGGAGCCGACGGTGTCCACGAATGCGCCGAACGCCACCGGCGACACGAGGGCACCCAGGTAGTAGCCGGTCATGGTGGCCGCGGTGGCCCGGGCAACCGCGGGGCCGGCCCGATCCACCACCGTGGCGTGCATCGTGCCGATGCCGGCGAACTGCAGGATGATCCCGCCGAGGACGCCCACCATCGCCACCGGCAGTCCGAGTTGTTGACCGCCGGCGAGCAGCAGGCACGAGACGCCGGTGCCCGCCACCAGCACGACGAGCAGGCGCATGCGCCGGTGCGCACCGAGCCGGTCGGCCCCCACGCCGGTGCCGACCATGGCCACAGCGCCCACAGCGGAGGACGCACCCACGAGAACGCCTGCCCACGTCGCCGGCAGACCCAGGGACTCCTCGGCGTACGGCACCGTCCAGGAGAGCAGCGGCTGCGCCCCGGCGATCAGGCAGAACGCCCCCGCCGGGAACCAGAAGAAGCCCCGCGGCAGGCGGTGCGACCGGCGCCGCAGCAACTCGTGGGGGTCGCCCGTGTCGTCGCGCAGAACCCCCAGCGCCACGAGGGCCATCGCCGCACCGCCGACGCCGAGCCCGCCGTACACCCATCGCCAATCCCAGCGGTCGGCGACGACCGGAGCGACCGCCGCGGTCAGGGCGCTCATCAGGAGGATCCCCGAGCTCCGCGTCGACAGGGCCACCGCCCGCCGCCGAGCGCTCGCGGCTCCGGCGACGGCGACGTTCGTTCCCACGTTGTTGAGCGAGTACCCGAATCCCGCGAGCACACCGGCGGCGGGCAGCGGGGCATAGCCGCCGAGGCCGGCGGCCAACCCGGACGCCACCACGACGAACGCCATCCCCCCGAACACCGTGAGCCGGCCACCGACCCGGTCGCAGACCCGTCCGGCGGCCAGGGACGCCACCCCGGCGCAGCCGAAGTAGAGGCTCACCAGCAGGCCCACGTGCCAGCGGTCGATACCCAGGTCGGCGCGCAGCGCCGTGGCCATGAACCCCGGCACGTAGCCGTACGCCGAGTTGAACGCGATCGACAGGGTGCTGACGCCGACGACGACCGCCGCCGGGCGAGGCTTCCGGATCATTCCCTCCACGTTCGTGGCAATTTTGCCAGACTTGCGGCCGTGCCCGGGCTACTGCTGCGCGACGTCGCCCACCTCCTGACATTCGACAGCGACGACCGGGAGCTGCGCGACGTCGATGTGCGCATCGCCGACGGGCGCATCGCCGAGATCGGCGACCTCGAGCCGCAGCCCGGCGAGACCGCCATCGATGCCTCGCGGCTGCTGGCCATGCCGGGGCTCATCAACGCTCACCAGCACCTCTACCAGGTGGGCCTGCGGAGCATCCCCGAACTCGAGAGGGTCCTCCTGGACGACTGGCTGATAGGCCTGGGACGGATCTGCACGCGGTGGTGGAACGACGGTCACTTCACGCCCGAGGCGATCGCCACGATGGCCCGGGCCGGCATGGTGGAGTCGCTGCTCTGCGGCGTGACGACCGTCGCCGACCAGCACTACTTCTTCCCCGGCGGCGTGACGGCGCCGTACATCGAGGCCACCATCGAAGCGGCACGGGAGGTCGGCATCCGCCTGCACGCCGGGCGGGGCACCATGACCTACGCCCGCAGCGAGGGCGGCGAGGGCCCCGATTCGGCCTGCCAGAGCGTCGACGAGGTGCTGCGCCACAGCCTCGAGTTGATCGAGAAGTACCACGACCCCGATCCCTTGGCCCGCATCCGCATCGACCTCGCCCCCTGCGGACCGCATGTCGACCGCCGCGAGGTGTTCGCCGCATTCGCCGAGATGGCGGCGGAGTACCCGGGCGTGGGACTGCACACGCATCTCTACGAGGGGGTGGACACGCAGTTCTGCCGCCGCCGCTACGGCCGGTCCCCCTGGCAGGTCATCGGCGAGGAGGGTTGGCACAACGACAAGGTGTGGCTGGCGCACATGGTGGACTGCCCCCGGGGCGAGATCCCCGACTACGCCGCCACCGGGGTCGGGCTGGTGCACCTCGTCGCCCCGGACCTGCGCATGGGGTTCCGCCCGGCACCGGTTCGCTGGTGGCTCGACGGGGGATGCACGGTGGGGTTCGGCACAACAGGGTCGGCCTCCAACGACGGCGCCAACCAGATGGGCGACATGCGGTTGGCGGCACTGTCGCACCGCCAGCACAGCCCCGACCCAGAGCGCTGGCTGAGCGCCCGCGAGTTGCTGGCCATGTCCACGCGGGGTTCCGCCCGCTGCCTGAGCCGCTCCGCTCTGGGCACTCTCACACCGGGCGCCGCCGCCGACGTCGCCGCCTGGGACATCACGACGGTCGACCGCGTGGGCGTGCACGACCCGGTCATCGGGCTGTTGTTGACGGGCCTGTCCGACCGCGCCGACCTCGTGATCGCCGGGGGCGAGGTGGTCGTGCAGGACGGCCGCTGCGTGAGCATCGACGAGGACGAGGTGGCGGCAGCGGCCCGCGCCACCCTCCCGCCGGGGGCGTGAGCAGCGACATGAACCCCGAAATCGCCTTCGAGACCCGCGGCGTGTCCCGGCGCTTCGGCACCACCCAGGCCCTCGACAACGTGGACTTCGACCTGCGGTCCGGTGAGATCCATGCGCTCGTGGGCGAGAACGGTGCCGGCAAGACGACGCTGGCCAAGATCGTCGCGGGCGCCCTGCGACCCGACAGCGGCACGCTGCGACTGTTCGGGGAGCCCTACGACCCACGGCGGCGCTCGGACGGATCGGCCGCCGGCGTGGCGCACGTGCGCCAGCAGCTGTCCCTGGTCCGCGGCCTCACAGTCGCGCAGAACATCGAACTGGGCCGGCCCCGACGGTCCGGCGGCTCAGGGTTGCGACCGTGGCCCCGGCCGTTCAACGCACGGGCCGCCCGCGCCGAGGTCGAACGACTGGCAGATGAGTTGGACCTGGCGGTTCCGGCCGACGAGTTGGTGGACGGCCTGCCTCTCGCCGTTCGCCAGCAGGCGGAGATCCTCATAAGCCTCGCCTGGGGCACCCGGTTGCTGATCCTCGACGAGCCCTCCTCGGCACTGGGGCCCCTGGAGACCGAGCACCTCATCGCGCTGTGCCGGCGCCTGCGCGACGAGGGCACACCCATCATCTACATCTCTCATCGCCTGCCCGAACTTGCCCTGCTGGCCGACCGGCTGACGGTGTTGCGCCAGGGGGAGGTCGTGACCGCCGGGACCGATGTCGCCGGCGCCGACCTGCGCCGCATCGCCGAGCTGATGATCGGGGACATCTCGCTGCTGGAGGTGGAACGGCCGACCATCGAGCCCGGCGACGTGCGACTCGAAGCCGACGGGCTCCGGGTGACAGCCGAGCACGGACCGGGCCTGCGCGAGGTCTCGCTGCGCGTGCGGGGCGGTGAGATCGTCGGCGTCGTCGGGGTTGCAGGCAACGGCCAGGACGAGTTGGCGGCCGTCCTCACCGGCCAGACGCGCCCGGACGCCGGGACGGTCCAGGTGGACGGA
>JAPPKQ010000343.1:0-1487 GCA_028819945.1 bacterium
GGCGGCCGAAGCGGCGGCGGCCGACGCGTCAGCCGAGGCCTCGGCAGCTCGCCAGGAGGCTGGGGCTGCGCTGGCAGATGCCGCGGCGGCACAGGCTGAGGCCGACGCCGCCCGCGCGGACGCCGAGTCTGCCCAGGCTGAGGCTGCGGCTGCGCAGGCAGAGGCAGAGGCGGCACTCGAGGCGACGGCGCGGCCCTTCGAGGGCGTCACGCTGAAGTTCGGCAAGGCCCCGCACGGCCCCGACGAGATCGCACTGTTCGAGACGTGGTTCGCACCCTTCGAGGAGCGGACCGGCATCAACGTCGAGCACACGGTGGTTCCGTGGCAGGACGTGGAGTCGACCTACACCGCCAGCTTCGCCGGCGACGATCCGTTCGACGTGACCTACCAGGTGAGCACGCACCTCACGCTGTTCGGCGATCGCGGTGCCTTCGTGGACGTGCTGCCGCTGATGAGCGCCCCGGAGTACGCCTCCGAGCGCGCCCACTTCATCGACAGCGCCATCGACGCCAGCCTCTACCAGGGCAAGCTGTACGGCGTCCCGATCATCATCGGCAGCACCGTGATGTTCGTGAACCTCGACCTGCTCGAGCAGGCCGGCGTCAGCGAGATCCCGACCACCACCGACGAGTTGATCGCGGCGGCGCTGGCCGTTCAGGCGAACACCGACGCCATCGGCTTCCACGTGCCGATGACGACTGTGGACTTCAACTGGTACTTCAACCTGCAGAACGCCCACAACTTCGGCGGCGACATCGTCTCCGACGACTACACGTCGGCGACCATCGACTCCGACGCGGTGCGCCAGGCGACACAGTTCGGCGCCGATTTGATCTGCACCCACGGGGTGCAGCCGCCGATCGGCCAGTACAACCGCGAGGAGGGCATCTCGCTGTTCAAGGGCGGCCAGTTGGCAATGCTGCTGGACGAGCCGCTGCGTGTCACCGCCTTCGAGGAGGAGGGCCTGCCCTTCAACTGGGACATCGCACCGCCGGTGGGAGCACCCGACGGGACCCAGACGATGTTCTCCACGACGGGCCACTGGTCGGTCGCGGCGGGGAGCAGCAACCCCGAAGCCGCCTGGGAGTTGGCCAAATTCCTCAGCTCGGCCGAGTTCATGACGGCCTACAACGAGGTCTACGGCTGGATCTCGCCGCGGGACGACATCACGACGTTCCTCGGCAACGAGAAGCTGCAGAGGAACCTCGAGTGGGTCCTGGCCTCCTGGGACGGTCTGGTCACGCACCCGAACATCGCCCAGATCCTGGACGAGTACGGCCAGGCACTCGAGGCGGCGGCCTCCTGCGAGGTCTCGGTCGACGACGCTCTGTCCGGGGCCCAGGCGCGCGCCACGGAGATCCTCGAGCGCGGCTGAACGACACACCGGCCGGCCCCGGCGGTGAGAGCCACGGGGCCGGCCACTGACATCGACGGTCCGGAGGCCGGGGGGCCCCCCGGGGGGGGGGCCGGCGGCCCGGCCCCCCGCG
>JAPPKQ010000343.1:1497-7469 GCA_028819945.1 bacterium
GGTTTAACCACACCCGGGCGGGCCCGGGGGGTTTTCCCCCGGGGGCGGGCCACTTACATCGCGGGGCGGGTGGCGGGCGCCCCCACGGTGGGAGCGCCGGCCTCCAGGCCCACCGATCACTTTGCACATTCTCGACATTGAGGCAGGCACGTGAGGGTGCGACCTCCCGGGGAACACATCGCCGCGAGGGCTTCGTGACGGCGGTCGACGTACCGGCGCACGAGGCGACGCCCGACGACTGGGCGGCGCCCAGCCTGAGCGACTCCGAGTACCGCTGGCGCGCCCGCCGTTACCGCTTCCGCACCGTCAGGCGCGCCGCGGGCTTCCTGTCGCCGTACCTCATCGTCTGGGGCGTCTTCCTGGCCATCCCCGCCGTCTGGGGCATCTTCCTGAGCTTCAATCAGGGTGGCCTGATCAGGGGCGACCCGCGGGTCTTCGTGGGCTTCGACAACTGGACCCGCACCGTGAGCGACTCCGAGCTCCGCACCGCGGTCAAGAACACCAGCATCTACGTGCTCATCGCCATCGCGGTGGTGTTCACCCTGGCCATCTTCCTGGCCTCGCTGCTGAACCACTACAAGAAGGGCAGCAACTTCTACAAGGTGGCGCTGTACTTCCCGCTGCTGGCGCCACCGATCCTCGGGGCGATCATGTGGTTTTTCATGGTCAACTTCGACTTCGGGATCCTGAACCTGCTGAAGCGGTCGGTCATCGGTGGCGACGGCATCAGATTCCTGGGGGACAATCCCCACGCGCTCCTGACCATCGTGGCGGTGGAGGTCTGGCGCGGACTGGGCTTCTGGGTGCTGTTCTACCTGGCGGGCCTGCAGAGCGTGCCCGAGGAGCTGCAGGCCGCCGCCAAGATCGACGGCGCGGGCAAGTGGCGCCGGTTCCGGCGTATAACCGTGCCGACGCTGCGCCCGCTTCTGCTGTTCGCCCTGGTGATCGCCGTCATCTTCAACTTCCAGCTCTTCGACTCGGTACAGGTGCTCACCGACGGCGGCCCGAGACTCGGCACCGCCACGGTGGTGTGGTTCATCCACAAGCGATTGTTCAAGTTCCAGGACACCGGCCTGGCGTACGCCTCCAGCATCGGGCTGCTGGTGGTGGTCCTCATCCTGACGGCCCTGTCGTTCTGGCTGCTGGGCAAGCGACGCCAGCGCGAGGCGTGAGATGGCCGGCGACGTGACCACCGATCCGGTGACCCTCGAGGAGGCTCCGCCCCCGGAGGAGACGAGCGAGGCCGCCGCCATGGCGGCGCGACTCGCCGAGGCCGGCCGCGTCAAGCGCCTCAACGACCGCACCCGGATGATCATCGCCTACGTGGTGCTCACGCTGTTCGTGGTGATCGCCATCGGCCCGGCCTTCTACCTCATCTCCCCGGCGTTCCGCGACAGCGTCTCGCTGTTCACCTACCCGCCGGAGTGGATCCCCAGCGAGCCCACGCTCGAGAACTACCGCTTCCTGTTCTCCAGCACCAGCTACGTCCGCTGGGCGATCAACACGCTCGTCTTCGCCGGCGCCACCACCCTGCTGACCCTGGTCACCAACACCATGGCCGGCTACGCCTTCGCCCGCCTTCGCTTCCCGGGGCGCAACCTGCTGTTCTTCGTGATCCTGGCGACGCTCATGGTGCCGGTGGCGGCCGTGCTGGCGCCCACCTACCTGACGGTGACCACGATCGGGGACTGGCCGATCATCGGCAACTGGATCGACACGGACACGTACCTGGGCCTGATCCTGCCGAGCGCCGTGTCGCCCCTGGGCGTGTTCATGATGCGCCAGTTCATCCAGACCCTCCCCGACGGGCTCTACGAGGCGGCGCGCCTGGACGGCGCCGGCGAGTGGCGCATCTTCACCAAGATCGTGCTGCCGCTCATCAAGCCGGCCCTCGTGGTGCTGGGCATCTTCGTGTTCATGCTCACCTGGGCCAGCTACCTGTGGCCGCTGGTGGCGGCCACGGACAACGAGTTCCGTGTGTTGACGGTGGGCATCGCCTCGCTGAAGGGGCAGTTCGTGACCGACTGGGGAATCCTGGCGGCGGCGTCGCTCCTGACGATCGTGCCGGTGACCATCGTCTTCCTGTTCTTCCAGAAGTGGTTCGTGCAGGCGTCGATGGCCGGCGCCCTGAAACAATGACCCGCAGACGAAATCGGAGGCGCCATGGCTGAGGTGATCCTGCGCCAACTGACCAAGCACTTCGGCAGTGTCGAAGCCGTCGAGGACGTGACCCTGCGCATCCCCGACGGGGAGTTCCTGGTGCTGCTGGGCCCGTCGGGGTGCGGCAAGAGCACCATCCTGCGACTCATCGCCGGCCTGGAGGACGCCACCCGCGGCGAGATCCTCATCGACGGCGAGCTCATCAATTTCAAGGACCCCACCAAGCGCAACGTGGCGATGGTGTTCCAGAACTACGCCCTTTACCCGCACATGACCGTCTACAAGAACGTGGCGTTCCCGCTGGAGACGGCCCGCATGGCCCGCGAGGAGGTCGCCGAGGCGGTTCAGCGGGCGGCGGAGATGCTGGAGATCGAGGCGCTGCTCAAGCGCCTGCCCGAGCAGCTCTCGGGCGGCCAGCGCCAGCGGGTGGCCCTGGCCCGGGCGATCGTGCGTCAGCCGCTGGTCTTCCTGATGGACGAGCCGCTCTCCAACCTCGACGCCCAGTTGCGCCTGCAGACCCGCCTGGAGTTGATGGGGCTGCACGAGCGTCTCGGCATCACCACGATCTACGTCACCCACGATCAGGTCGAGGCCATGACGATGGGCCAGCGCATCGCCGTGATGCAGGACGGCCGCATCCAGCAGATGGGCGACCCCACCGAGGTGTACGACGCGCCGGCCAACACGTTCGTGGCCACCTTCCTGGGTGCTCCCCCCATGAACCTGGTCAGCGGATCGCTCGAGCGAGACAACGGACAGGTCAGCTTCCGCTTCGAGGGTTACGAACTGGCTGTGGACCCGGCGACCTCGGGGATCGCGCCCGACACGCTCGACGAAGCCGTCGGCGAGGCGCAACTCGGCGTGCGCCCCGAGCACCTCACGCTGGCCTCCCCCGACGCCGAGGGCCTGCCGGGTGTGGTCCGGTTCCTCGAGCCGGTCGGCTCGGACCTGTTCGTGAGCGTGAACGTCGCCGGGCACGCCGTGCAGGTGCGGATGCCGCCCGACACCCAGGTCAGCACGGGGTCCAACGTGCGGCTGGCGTTCGATCCCGCCCGGAGCCACATCTTCGGCGCCGACTCCCAGAACCTGCGGAGTTGAGCCCTCCGCCGCGCCCGCCACACGGCGAGTCGTCGGTCCGCCGGGGCACGGCGGAGGTGAGCCTGGCCGATGCATGACCTGGTGCTCTCGGGCGGCCACGTGGTGGATGGCACCGGTGGTGCTCCCTTCCGCGCCGACGTGGCGGTCACCGAGGGCCGCATCGCCGCGCTGGGTCCCGCCGGGGCCGCCCGGCGAGTGGTCGACGTGTCGGGCTACCTGGTGGCGCCGGGCTTCGTGGACATGCACTCGCACTCCGATCTGGCGCTGCTGGCCGAACCCACCGCCGAGGCCAAGGTGATGCAGGGCGTGACCGGCGAGGTGATCGGCCAGGACGGGCTGGCCTACGCGCCGTTCGACGACTTCACCCTCGCCGCGGTGCGCACCCAGACCGCCGGTTGGGTGGGCGACCCGCCCGGTCTGGACTACGGCTGGCGGTCGGTGGCGGACTACCTGCAGCGCTTCGAGGCGTCGCCGCCGTCGCTGAACGTGGCGTTCCTGGTGCCCCACGGGAACCTGCGCATGATGACCGTCGGCACCGACGACCGTCCGGCCACCCACGCCGAACTGGCCGAGATGCGCGCCCTGCTGCGGCAGGGTATGACCGAGGGGGCACTCGGGCTGTCCACGGGCCTCACGTACACGCCGGCCATGTACGCCGGGACCGGCGAACTCGTGGAGTTGTGCCGCGAGATCGCGCCCTTCGGCGGCTACTTCTCGCCCCACACCCGCAGCTACGGGCGCGGCGTCATGGAGGCCTACGACGAGATGATCGACGTGTGCCTGCGCTCGGGCGCGCCGCTGCACCTCACCCACTGCCAGGTCAGCTTCCCCGGCAACGAGGGGCGCGCCGGCGAGCTGGTCGAGCGCTTGGCCGCCATCGACCCGCGGGAGTTGGAGATCTCCGCCGACAGCTACTGCTATGTGCCCGGATCCACCTACATGGCCGCGTTCCTGCCCAACTGGGCGTGGACCGAGGGCCCTGAGGGCGTGCTGGCGCACCTGGCCGATCCGGCCGCCGCCGAGCGGATCCGCCACGAGTTGGAGGACGTGGGCACCGACGGCTTCCACGGGGCGCTGATGGACTGGACTGCGATCGAGGTCTCCTCGGTGGGCTCGGAGGAGGGACGGCGCTGGATCGGCAGGCGCGTGGCGGAGATCGCCGCCGAGTTGGCGGTGACGCCGTGGGAAGCGGTCCGCCGCCTGATGGTCGACGAGCGGCTGAACGTCAACATCCTCACCCACGTCGGCCACGAGGACAACGTGCGCACCATCATGCAGTTGCCGTTCCACATGGGTGGCAGCGACGGCATCATGACCGGGACCCGCCCGCATCCCCGGGCATGGGGGACCTTCGCCCGCTACCTGGCCCACTACGCCCGGGACGAGGGCATGTTCGGCTGGCCTGAGATCGTGCGCAAGCTGGCGGCGCTACCGAGCCTGCGGCTTCGGCAGTTCGACCGCGGGTTGCTGCGGCCGGGCTACTGGGCCGACATCGTGGTCTTCGACCCCGACGGCGTGCGCGACACTGCAACCTTCGAGAACCCCCGGCAGTACCCCGAGGGCATGCCCTGGGTGCTGGTGAACGGCGAGCTGGTGAAGGACGACGACGCCCACACCGGCGCCCGGCCGGGCCGCGTGCTGCGCAGCCAACTCCGGGCGGCGGCGTGAACACGCCGCTCCAGCGTCTGCGGTCGGCCGGCTGGGAGCTGCCGCCGCTGCCGACCCCCAAGGGCCTGTACGTGCCCGCCCGCCGCCACGGCGACCTGCTGCACCTCAGCGCCCACGGACCCTTCGGTCCCGACGGGGGCTTCACCCACCGCGGCGTCGTGGGAGGCACCCTCACGCTCGCGGATGGTCGCGCCGCCGCGGCGGCCACCGCTCTGAGCCTGCTGGCCACGGCGGCCGGGACGCTCGGAGACCTCTCGGCGATCAGCGGCACCCTGCGGATGACCGGCTACGTGAACGCCGCCCCCGGCTTCGAGGATCATGCCAAGGTGCTCGATGGGGCGAGCGAGGTTCTCGACACCGCGTTCGGTCCGGACGCCCGGCCCGCCCGCTCGGTCGTGGGCGTGACGAGCCTCCCGTTCGACCTACCGATCGTCACCGAAGCGACGTTCGTGATAGGAGCAGACGATGGCTGAGCAGACGATTCCCGCCGGCGGTCTCCTGGACATCCCCGACAGCATCGAGACACCCTCGCTGGTGGTGGACCGCGCCCGGATGGAGCACAACATCGCCGACATGGCGGCCTATGCGGCCGGCCGCGGCATCGGCCTGGCGCCCCACGCCAAGACCCACCGCACACCCGAGATCGCCAAGCTGCAGATGGCCGCCGGCGCGGAGATGCTCTGCATCGCCAAACTGGGCGAGGCGGAGGCTCTCGCCGACGCCGGCCTCGACCGCTTCGTCATGGCCTACCCGATCGTGGGGGACGCCAAGATCGCCCGCGCCCGCCGGCTGATGCAGCGGGCGCAGATCCTGCTCTCGGTGGATTCGTTCGCCGGCGCAGAGGCGCTGGGGGCCGGCATGGCGGCCGCGGGAACGGTCGCCGACGTGCTGGTCATCACCGACACCGGCTATCACCGCTGCGGGGTGGCCGCCGACGAGGCCGCGGAGTTCGGAGCCGCCATCGCGCCCCTGCCGGGGCTGCGGCTGCGGGGCCTGATCACCCATGAGGGCCACGCCTACTCCAAGCCCGGCGAGGAGGGCCTGCA
>JAPPKQ010000343.1:7479-8109 GCA_028819945.1 bacterium
CCGACGAGCTGCGGGCCCGGGGACTCGACATCGACGTGGTGTCGGTGGGCTCCAGCGCCACCGCCCGGCACACCACGGCGGTGGACGGGATCACCCAGGTCCGCCCCGGCATCTACGCCTTCAACGACTACGGCCAGGTGCTGCGCGGCGTGGTGGGCTTCGACCGCTGCGCCGCGCGGGTGGTGACCACGGTGGTCAGCCACGTCGAGCCGGACCGGGCCATCCTCGATGCCGGCTCCAAGTCGGTCAGCCACGACCGCCTCGGCATCCACGTGCCCGGCGCGCCCGGCGGCTACGGCCTGGTCGTGGACCTGCCGGGATGGGAGCTGTACCAGCTCTCCGAGGAGCACGGCTGGCTGCGCTGGACCGGTGACGGTCCGCCCAGCGAGCTGACCATCGGCCAGCGGGTGCAGATCCTGCCCAACCACATCTGCTCGGCGTTCCACATGCTCGGCCAATCCGAGATCGTCGACGGCGGCGAGCACGTCGCCACCTGGGTCGCGACCGGCCGCGGAGAGAGCCGCTGACGCCATGAGATTCTGTCTGGTTCGTCATTCCGGCGAAGAGCCTGCCCCGCCTCGTCATTCCGGCGAAGAGCCTGCCCCGGACCCGATCCGGGGCCGGAGTCCA
>JAPPKQ010000417.1 GCA_028819945.1 bacterium
TCGCGCGCTGCTACTACGCCGAGTCGCACCTGCCCGGCCTCAGCGCGGCGGAACAGCTCGGCGTTGGCGTGGGGCTCGTCACGCGTGTTGATGATGGGGCGCGAGCGGGTCGTGGCGCTGGACACCCCCTCCCAGATGTGCTCGGCGCGCTGGCTGATGCAGTACTTGGCGCCCCGCGGCGTCAGCAGGATCTTGCCGGCGCCGGCGTAGATCTGGCGGCTGACCAGGAACGGGATGAGCACCTCGCTGTACTCGGCGAGCTCCTCGCGACGCGTGGTGAGGTAGTTCTCGTGGCAGCCGTAGGAGTTCCCTGCCGAGTCGGTGTTGTTCTTGAAGAGGTAGATCTCGCCGCGCATGCCGTCGGCGTTGAGCCGCTCCTGGGCGTAGGCAACCTGCTGATCCAGGACCAGCTCCCCGGCGCGGTCGTGGGCCACCAGGTCGTAGAGGGAGTCGCACTCGGGGGTGGCGTACTCGGGGTGCGACCCGACGTCGAGATAGAGCCTTGCCCCGTTGGCGAGGAACACGTTGCTGCTGCGCCCCCACGACACCACCCGGCGGAACAGGTAGCGCGCCACCTCGTCGGGGCTCAGGCGGCGCTGGCTGCCGAGCGCGAAGGTGACGCCGTACTCGTTCTCGATCCCGTAGATGCGTCGCTGCAAGGCGTCCCCCTACTCCGCCGCTCCGTCGGGTGCCTCGCCGGACGCGGCCCGCGGCTGCCCCAGCAGCGCGTCCACCTCGGCGATGCCCAGCCGGCGGAAGCAGCGCCGGCCGAGGGTGCGGTCCAGGGTGGCCACCTCGAGGTCGTCGGCGACCAGCGTTCGCTCCGGCCCGGCCAGGGCGTCGACCGCGGCGCGCAGCGCAGCCGCCGCATCGAGGTCGGCGTCGTGCAGGTCGCCGAGGCGCTCGGAGATGGCCTCGGCCTCGCCGCCGAGCACCGACCAGCGGCTCTCGTCGTTGACCGTGCCGTCGTAGAGGATGTGGAAGAGCTGCTCGGTCCCCGCCTCGTCCGAGATCTCCGCCACGAGGATCTCCACCTCCATGGGTTTCATCTCGTGCGTGAAGATCTGTCCCAGTATCTGCGCGTACTGGTTGGCGAGGCTGCGGGCCTCCACGTCCTGGCGGCTGTAGGCGTAGCCCTTCAGGTCGGCGTGGCGCACCCCGGCTATGCGGAGCTGGTCGAACTCGTTGTACTTCCCCACCCCGGCGAAGGCGATGCGGTCGTAGATCTCGCTGATCTTCCGCAGCGTGTTCGAGACGTTCTCGGCGCACAGCAGGATGCCGTCGCGGTAGGTCACCGCCACGAGACTCTTCCCCCGGGCGATCCCCTTGCGGGCGTAGTCGGCCCGGTCCTTCATGATCTGCTCGGGCGCCACGTAGAAGGGCATGTTCATGGGCGGCACCCGTCTCGTCGGTCGCGCCGGCGCTCCGGAGGCGGCATCTCGGGCTCAGCCGCCACCGGAGCCCCCTTCGCTCTGCGCCGCGCCGCCGTCGGCGTCGAGCGCGGCGAGCAGGGCCCGGAAGCGCTCCTCCACCTGGGGATCCTCGAGTCGCCGGTAGCCGTCGGCGTCGATGTTGACCACCACGGGGAAGATCCCGCGGACAAGATCGGGCCCGCCGGTGGCGGAGTCCTCGTCGGCGGCCTGGAAGAGCGCGGAGATGGCCAGGTCGGCGGCCGCCGCGGGCTCCAACCCAGGCCGGAAACCCAGCTTCACGACCGTGCCGGCGTGCAGGCTGCCCGAGCCGCCGGCGGCGTAGTCCTGCTCCTCGTAGCGACCCCCGGTCACGTCGTACTGGAAGAGGCGGCCGCACTGGCGGCGCTCGTCCCAGCCCGCGAACAGCGGAACGACCAGCAGTCCCCGCAGCGCCGAGGTGAGGTTCGCCCTGACCATCTGGCTGAGCTGATTGGCCTGACCGTCCAGGCTGAGCGGCTGCCCCTCGACCTTCTCGTAGTGCTCCAGTTGCAGTTGGAACAGACGCACCATCTCCATCGACGGCCCCGCCGCGCCGGCGATTGCCACGCCGGCGTGGCGGCCCGCGGGGTACACCTTCTCGATGGAGCGGTGGCTGATCAGGTTCCCGGCGGTCGCCCGCCGGTCTCCCGCCATGACCACCCCGTCACGATGACGCAGCGCCACCACCGTGGTGCCGTGGGCCACCCCGGACAGGTCACCTTGGCCCGCCGCGTCGGGGCGGCCGATGTCGGCGGGAAGTCCCGCCGCGGCGAGCAGACCGGTGAAACTGGGCCCCGGATCCTCGCCGGCGCCGAAGGTGGGGAGGCTCCGAAGCAGCGGCAGGCTCATGGCGTGAGGCTACTCTCACCGATCCGGCGAGCGTGGCCTCCGGCGGCGCCGGCGGGCCCGCCCGGCGCGGGCGCTACTGGCCGCCCTTTTGGATGTAGGAGTTGACGAACTCCTCGGCGTTGGTCTCGAGCACCTCGTCGATCTCGTCGAGGAGGTCGTCGAGTTCCGCCTTCAGTTTCTCGCCCGAAGGGCTGCCGGAATGCGCCTCGGTCGCCGGCTCCTGCTCGGAACTCGGCCTGGACGCTTTCTGGATCCGCTCTCGTTCAGCCATGGTTCTCGCGCTCACCCATCACTGCTGCAGCCTCCCGATGAGGTCGGCCGGGGTCGGACACTCGTCGAACAAGCTAGCCACATGTTGCCGGGTTCCGCGGGCAGGTTCCATCATGGGGACCCGGCGCAGGGTCTCGCCGCCGAGGTCGAAGACCACCGAGTCCCAGTTGGCGGCCACGACGTGGGAGGCGAACTGCTGGAGGCAGCGGCCGCGGAAGTAGGCCCTGGTGTCCGGCGGGGGGTTCTCGGTGGCCCACCGGACCTCCTCGGCGTCGACGAGGCGCTCCAGTGACAGGCGGTCCGCCACCGAGCGCTCCGGGCGCAGATCGTGATACTGCAGGTCCAGGGCCTGCAGGCGGGAATCGTTCCAGTCGCAGCCGTTGCGGGAGCGGTAGGCGTCCAGAAGGCGGTACTTGGCCACCCAGTCGACGGTCGTCGCGGGGCTGAGCGGTTCGGTCTCCAGTTGGGTGAGCACGGTCTCCCAGCGCGCCAGCACCTCGTCGGCGACCGCGCCGCCCACCGCCTCGGTGCCGACGTCGTGGCAGTACTTGGCGCAGCGCTCGAGGAGTTCCCACTGCAAATCGAGTGCGGTCGCGCTGGTGCCGTCGGCGAGCCGGAGCGGGCGCCGCAGGCTCAGGTCGCAGCTGACCGCCCTGATGGCCTGCACCGGCGCGGCAAGAGCCAGGTCGTCGGGGAACAGGTCGTGCTCGACCAGGGCCAGCACCAGGGCGGTGGTGCCGACCTTCAGGAATGTGGCCACCTCAGCGAGGTTGGCGTCTCCCACGATGACGTGCAGCCGCCGGTAGTGCCGGGCGTCGGCATGGGGCTCGTCGCGGGTGTTCACGATCGGTCGCTTCAGGGTCGTCTCCAGCCCGACCTCCTCCTCGAAGAAGTCAGCCCGCTGGCTGAGTTGGAACGGGACCGAGAAGCGCTCCAGCCCCGCCGCCTCGGTCCCCACCTTCCCGGCCCCGCAGAAGATCTGCCGGGTGACGAAGTGGGGTGTGGCTCCGTGCACGATGCGCCCGAACGGCGTGGCGCGGTCCATGAGGTAGTTCTCGTGGCAGCCGTAGGAGTTGCCCTTGCCGTCGGAGTTGTTCTTGTAGACGACGAGTTCCTGCCCCTCCGGCAGCAACGCCCGCGCCGCCTCCATGGAGCGCTGGGCGATGACGTCCGCCGCCCGGTCCCACACCACGGCGCTGCGGGCATCGGCGCACTCCGGCCCGGAGATCTCGGGGTGGGCGTGATCCACGTAGTAGCGCGAGCCGTTGGTCAGCACGGCGTTGACGAGATGCGTCTCGGGCTCGTAGCCGATGTCCCCCCCACCGACGCCGCGGGCGTCGCGGCCGGGCATCTCGTCCTCGAAGTCCCACTCGACGCGTGCGATCGGCGAGCCGGGCGCGTGCTGGAGGCCGGAGAGGTAGGCGTTGATCAGCAGCGAGGAGGCGGTGATCGGGTTGGACTCCTCGGCGCCGCGGTGGGTGATCCCGTACTCGGTCTCGAGCCCGCAGATCTTGGGGACGACCACGTTCGGCGAGGTCCGCGGCGTTACAGGTACTGGCCGGTGGCGACCCGCTCGATGGAGCGTCCGCCGGCGTTGGTGTCGTCCCGATGCACGAGCGTGCGCACGAAGGTGATCCGCTCGCCCTTCTTGCCGGCGATCTTGGCCCAGTCGTCGGGATTGGTGGTGTTGGGCAGATCCTCGTGCTCGGCGTGCTCCTGGCCGACCGAGTGAAGCAGGTCGTCGAGGGTGATGCCGGGGGGACCGCCGGCGATGACGCGCTTGATGGCCAGCTTCTTGGCCCGCCGCACGATGTTCTCGACCATGGCTCCGGAGGCGAAGTCGCGGAAGTACATCGTCTCCTTGTCGCCGTTCTGGTAGGTGACCTCGAGGAACTCGTTGCGCTGCTCGGTGCTGTACATCTCGGCGACGGTCTGCTCGATCATGCCGCGCACCGCCTTGTCCCTCTCGCCGCCGCCGATGGTCTCCACGGCGCTCTGGGCGATCGGCAGGTCCACGGTGAGATAGCGGGAGAAGATCGCCGCAGCCGCCTCGGCGTCGGGCCGTTCGATCTTGATCTTCACGTCGAGGCGGCCCGGGCGCAGGATCGCCGGATCGATCAGGTCCTCGCGGTTGGAGGCGCCGATGACGATGACGTTCCGCAGCGCCTCCACCCCGTCGATCTCGGCGAGAAGCTGGGGCACGACGGTGGACTCCATGTCCGAACTGATGCCGCTGCCGCGCATGCGGAACAGCGACTCCATCTCGTCGAAGAACACGATCACCGGCCAGCCCTCCGCCGAGCGGTCCCGGGCCTGCTGGAAGACCCGGCGGATCTGCCGCTCCGTCTCACCGACGTACTTGTTGAGCAGTTCCGGCCCCTTGATGTTCAGGAAGTAGCTCCGAGCCTTCGCGTTGGCCGTGGCGGCCGCCACCTTGGTGGCGAGCGAGTTTGCGACCGCCTTGGCGATGAGGGTCTTGCCGCAGCCGGGCGGCCCGTAGAGCAGGATGCCCTTCGGGGCCGGCAGGCGATGCTCGGCGAACAGGTCCGCGTGCAGGAACGGGAGTTCCACCGCGTCGGTGATCTTCTCGATCTGCGCGTCGAGCCCCCCGACGTCGTCGTAGGTGACCTCGGGCACCTCCTCCAGCACGAGATCCTCCACCTCCGAGCGCGCGAGGCGCTCGGTGAGGAGGCCGGAGCGGGTGTCCATGAGCATCGGGTCGCCGACGCGGAGTGGGACACCGGCCAGGTGCTCGGCCAGATCCACGACCCGCTCCTCGTCGGCGCGGCAGCTCACCACCGCCCGGTGACCGCCCTCCAGCAGTTCGGTCAGGGTGACCACCTCGCCGGTGCCGTCGGCGGCGCGGGCCAGCACCACGCTGAGCGAATCGTTGAGCGCCACCTCCTGGCCGCGTTCCAGGGTGCCCTCCACCTCGGGATGGATCGCCACGCGCATCTTCCGCCCGGACGAGAAGACGTCGGCGGTGCCGTCGTCGTTGAGTTGGAGGACGGTGCCGTAGGCGTTCGGGGTCTGGGTGAGCTTCTCGACCTCCTCGCGCAGCGCGCTGATGTGCTCACGCGCTTCGCGCAGGGTGTGGGTGAGCTTCTCGTTCTGCGAGACGGCCTGGGCCAGCTGCCCCTTGGTCTCCAGCAGGCGCTCCTCCAGCGTGCGGATGCGCTGAGGGGTGTCCTGCAGGCGCCGGCGCAGCGCCTCGATCTCCTGGCGCAGCAGCTTCAGCTGCACGGCCTGATCCTTGGGGACCTCGTCGATGGTTCTCACCTCCCTCGGGGGGTCGTCGGATGCGACCCTACACGCGGCGCCATAGGTTCAGGTGACTACGCTCGCTCGGGCCGCGGTGCGCTCGCAGCGGCCTCCGCCGTGGCGTCCGGGCAGAATCCGTGCGGGGCGCGCCCGGGCCGGGGCTATACTCACCGCGGCGGTGATTCACCGGTCAGCCACGCACCATCCAGTCAACCGGGGAGCGGCAAGATGAAGGTCTGGATCGACCAGGATCTGTGCACGGGCGACGGTCTTTGCGAGGAGATCGCGCCGGACGTGTTCACTCTGCTCGACGATGGCCTGGCGTACGTGCGTGAGGGTGACACCATCTTCAGCGATCCGGGGGGCCCCACCGGGCTGGCCATCGTGCCCGAGGGCCAGGAAGAGGCGACGATCGAGTCCGCCGAGGAATGCCCCGGAGAGTGCATCTTCATCGAGATCGACGCCTGAGGCGCCTGCGAGCGTCACGGCGAGCGACTCGGCGTTCTCCCTGAGCGGTCGAATCGCGGCGTCTCCGGCCCGCTAGCCGGAGTCGAGACGAACCCACGCCACCACTCGGTCCAGATCCTCCGGCGGTGGCGGCAGATGCTCCAGGCTCGCCCGCACCAGCAGCGAGTCCTCGCTCGCCTCGGCGAACCAGCCGGGTGTGCTGGCCGCGGTCGGGGCCAGTAGCCAGACGAGGGCTCCCGCCACAGCGGCCGCGGCCACGAATCCGGCGACCCGATCGGCGGTGCGCAGTGACTCCGGCAGGGCGAGGTGCAGCAGCCGCCCCAGTGCGAATCCGGCAATGTGGCCGACCAGCGCGCCGGCCACCAGCACTCCCGCGCTGACACCCAGCGGGTAGGCCGTCGGGTGCCACCGCTCGGCGGCGGGAGGGAGTTCGGAGAGTGCCCACGGCAGGAGGCGGATCGCCCCCCAGAGGCCGGGGGCCACACCCAGCCAGGCGAGACCGGGCCGGAGCAGCCCGGTCCGCAATCCCACCAGCCCCACCAGCAGCAGCAGACCCAGCACTCCCAGGTCGAGGAGGTTCACGTGTCCCTAGGTGGGCAGCCGCCGGGCGTGGGTCAGAAACCCGGTGTGGGCGATCATGCGGTGGTCGGGCCGGACGGCCTCACCGGCGATGTGCCAACTCCGCTGCAGGACCTCCACGGTCGCCGCGAGCGCCCAAGGTCCTCGCTCCAGCGACTCGCGCAGTTGCGTGGCCTGCAGCACGCTGGGGGTGTAGGCGATGATGAGGCCGCCGGGCCGGAGACGACCGGCGGCGTGCGGCACGACCCGCCAGGGCTCGGGCAGGTCCAGTGCCACGCGGTCGAGGCCATCCACGTCGATGCCGTCGTAGCAGTCGCGCTCGGAGATGTGGTAGCGGGACAGCGCCTCCGGGCCGAGGAACTCCTGCACGTTCTTGCGAGCGCGGCGGGCGAAGTCGCCGCGGATCTCGTAGCCGAACACCTCCGCACCGGCCCGCAGCAGTGCCAGCGACAGTGCCCCCGAACCCACGCCGGACTCCAGGACCCGATGGCCCGGAGCGATGTCGGCGAGCAGCAGCATGGGGCCGAGATCCTTCGGGTAGATCACCTGTGCGCCGCGCTTCATCTTCACCACGAAGTCCGACAGCGTGGGCCGGAAGGCCTGGAACCGGGTGCCTCCGACCGAGCGCACCTCGCTGCCCTCGGGAGTTTGTCGCATTGGCTACATAGGCAGATTGTCCCGCAAGACTCTCACTCAGACTGGTACAGAAAATGGGGCAAGATCAACTGCTCGCCGAATTAGCATAGCAGATGGTACGAACGCAAGGGGCAGGTCATGTGCTTGCTGGACAACCGCAGCAGGTCGCACAAACATCTGGACTATATAGCAACACGTTAAGGTTTGATAGCGTGAAGAACGTACTCCGACTCCATTGGCCCCTTGAAGCCTCTAATTCCGTATGGGTAGCGCCTTCGATTCGCTCTGATTTCTCTCTGATCTGTCTGGATATCAGTTAGGCCTGACCTTTCAAGCATATTGACTAATATCTTCGAGGTAGGCACATTATGGCCTCTTACGGAATTATTTCCAACGACAAAGGTGGCCGATCCGCCTTTTTTCAGCAACTGCTGAAGCTGGATGACTGCACCGTTCAATTCGGTCAAATATCTACAGAACCTACTATGCATGGCTGGTGAGATATCCAACAAGGTTTCAATTTCCTCTTGGTATCCTGAAACAATTGACGTGCATTCCATAACCACCTTCGGCTC
>JAPPKQ010000466.1 GCA_028819945.1 bacterium
ACCACCGTGGCCACGTACCTCATGCGCCGGCGCCTGGCCCGCTGCCGCGACGACCTCGTCTCCAGCCAGCACCGCGCCAAGACCATCACCGAGATCGCCCTCAGCCACGGCTTCAAATCCCCCGCCCACTTCTCGCGCTGCTTCGCAGAGGCGTACGGCACAACCCCCAGCGACGCCCGCCGAACGGCGTTCTCTATCTCCTCGTAGCGGTCTCCGGGCACCGGTTGTCGATCAGCCGGCGGCGTGGGCCCACCAGCGGCCGCGGTTGTGCTCCAGTTCCAACTCCATCGAGAAGCAGGCGCTGAGACGCGCCGCGGTGAGGACCTGCTCGATGGGGCCCGCGGCCACGACCCGGCCCTCGCGCAGCAGCAGCACGTGGTCGAATCCGGCCGGGATCTCCTCGACGTGGTGGGTCACGAGGACGGTCGGCGGCGTCGTCGGGTCGGCGCTGAGGGCGTCGAGCGAGCGCACCAGCTCCTCCCGTCCGGCGAGGTCCAGGGCGGCGGTGGGCTCGTCCAGCAGCACCAGGCCGGGCTCGGTCATGAGGGTCCGGGCGATCTGCACCCTCTGGCGCTCGCCGGAGGACAGCAGGCCGAACTGCTGGTCGCCGAGGTGGCCGCAGCCCAGCCGCTCCAGCAGGTCGGCGGCCCGCTGCCGGTCGGCGTCGTCGTAGCTGTGCCACCACGGCTCCAGCGCTCCATGGCGGGCGGTCATGACGGCGTCCAGCGCGCTGATCGTCGGGCGGATGCGGTCCGACAGCATGGCGGAGGCGTAGCCCACCCGGTGGCGCATGCGGCGCACGTCGACGCGACCCAGGCGCCGGCCCAGGACCTCCACCGTTCCCTCGGTGGGATGCAGGTAGAGGGCCGCCACGCGCAGCAGCGTGGACTTGCCCGCGCCGTTCGGGCCCAGCATCACCCAGCGCTCGCCGGGCTGCACCGTCCAGTTCACGCCGGCGAGCAACGGCCGCCGGTCCCGCACCACGCCGACGTCGCTGAGCCGCAGGGCCGGGGGTGCAGCGGAACTCACAGACTCGCCCCCTGAGGATCGGGGTCGCCGGCGGCGACACTCGCCGAGCCGGCGCCGTTGCCGGTGGCGTGGGCCTCCCAGGCGGCGTACATGGCGGCGTAGAGCCCGCCGGCCGCCACGAGCTCGTCATGGCTTCCGATCTCGGCGATCCGCCCATTGTCCACCACGGCGATCCGGTCGGCGCGCATGGCCGTGGCGAGGCGGTGCGCCACGATCACTGCGGTCCGCCCCTCCAGGAGGGCGTCCAGCGCCCGCTCCACCTGGGCCTCCGAGCGCAGGTCCAGGTTGGAGGTGGCCTCGTCGAGGATGAGCACGCGCGGTCGCGCCAGGAAGGCGCGGGCCAGGGCCAGCAGCTGGCGCTCGCCCGCCGACAGCGAGGCGCCGCGCTCGTGGCACGGCGTGTCCAGGCCGTCCGGGAGCGACGCCACGAACGCCTCCAGGCCCACCACTCGGCAGGCCTCGGCCACTTCGTCGTCGCCGGCGTCGGGGCGGGCGAAGCGGATGTTGTCCCCGATGGTGCCGTTGAACAGGAACGGCTCCTGGGGCACCACGCCGAACTGCCGGCGCAGCGACTCCAGCTGCACGGTGCGCAGGTCGGTGCCGTCGATCCGCACCGTGCCCTTGTCGGGGTCGTAGAACCGAACCGCCAGCTTGGCGATCGTGGACTTGCCGGCCCCGGTGGCGCCGACGATGGAGAGGCTCCCGCCCGCGGGGATGTCGAGGTCGACGTCCCGCAGCACCAACTCGCCGCCGTCGTAGGAGAACGACACCCCCTCGAAGGTGATCCGGCCCTCGATGGGGCCGAGCGGTACGGCTTCGGGCGCCTCGGACACGTCGGGCTCCCGGGCGAGCAGCTCCCGCAGCTTGGCGGTGGCGGACTGGCCCTGCTGGTAGGCGTTGTAGAGCACCACGAGCTGGCCGATGGGGGCGAAGAACGCCGTCAGGTAGAGGGCGAAGGCGGTGAGGGCGCCCAGCGTGAGGCGGCCGTCGATCACCAGCCAGCCGCCCACGCCCAGCACGACCGCCTGGCCGATGATGCCGACGCCCTCGGCCGCGGAGCCGTACAGCGACGACACCTTGGACGTGTAGACGTTGGCGTCCTCGTGGTCGGTCACCACGACCTGGTGCTGGGCGATGTTCCGGCGCCGGCGGTTGTAGGCGGTGATGGTGCGGATGCCGGCCAGATTCTCCGACAGGTCGGCCAGGACGATGGCGATCCGGTCGCGCACCCGGTTGTAGCCCGACTCCGAGGCGCGCCGGAACCACAGCGACATCAGCAGCGTGACCGGCACCACGACGCCCACCGTCAGCGCCGCCAAGGGGACGTGCAGGTAGAACAGGACCCCCGTGATGACCGCCAGGGTCAGCCCCTGCACGACCATCATCACGAGCCCCTCCTGCAGCAGCATCGTGAGCATCTCGACGTCGCTGGTCATGCGGGACATCAGCACGCCCGCCTTCTCGGAGGTGTAGAAGCTCAGCGACATCCGCTGGAAGTGGCTGAACACGCGCACCCGCAGGCCGTACATGAGGCGCTCGCCGAGGCGCCCCCCGAGGGCGGTGCGGAAGCGGCCCGCCACCACGTGGACCGCCACGGTGGCGAAGAAGACGCCCACCACGATGCCCAGGACGCCGAAGCGGCGCGGCACCACGCCGTCGTCGATGCCGATCTGGGTCAGCAGCGGTCCCGCCTGGGTGGCGGCGGCCTCGACGATCACGAGTGCCACCACCAGCAGCACGCGCCGCCAGTGGGGGCGCAGCAGCGTCCGCAGCGACAGCGGCGCGGCTGCAGGCGGGCGGTGCGCGAAGTCCACGTCCGGTTCGGGATGGTCGGGTTCGGCGTCGAGGATGTCCGCCGCCCGGTCGATCATCTCGTCGGGGATGCCCGCGAACGGCAGGCCGGCGGCGGCGTTGGCCTGCGACGACGACGGGCCCTGCGGCCCGGCCACGTAGGAGCCTCCCATGAAGCTCATGGCACCGGCCCCTCGATGATGGGCAGGCCGCCGGTGGCCAAGTCCATGTCCCCGCGGCGCCGGCCCTCGGCTACCTGGGTCTCAGCCGTCTGGGTCTGAGCCTCACGGGTCTCGGCCTCGCGGGCCTCGGCGTCCGCCAGAACCTGCACGTAGCTCGTGTGGGTGGCCATCAGATCGGCGTGCGTGCCGGTGGCGACGACCCGGCCGCCCTCGGTGAACACGACCCGGTCGGCCAGGCTGATCGTGGACAGCCGGTGGGCGATCAGCTGCGTGGGGGCGCCGGCGCGCCGGCGCGCCAGCGCGGCCCCGAT
This sequence comes from bacterium, assembly GCA_028819945.1. Taxonomy (GTDB): domain Bacteria; phylum Actinomycetota; class Acidimicrobiia; order Acidimicrobiales; family CATQHL01; genus VXNF01. Next base: position 3,314 of record JAPPKQ010000466.1, read on the forward strand.
GGCCGCCTCCACTCCCATGTCCACGGCGCTCAGCGCGTCGTCGAGGATCAGCACGGCGGGGTCCAGCAGCAGCGCCCGGGCGAGGGCGATCCGCTGGCGCTGGCCCCCCGAGAGGGTGTAGCCGCGCTCGCCGACGATGGTGTCGTAGCCCTCCGGCAGGCTCGCCACGGTGTCGTGGATCTGCGCGGCCCGCGCCGCGCCGATCACGTCGTCGAGCGGGGCGTCGGGCCGGCCGAAGGCGATGTTGTCCCGCAGGCTGACCGAGAACAGGAACGGCTCGTCGAAGGCCACCACCACGTTGCGGCGCAGCGAGTCCAGGTCCAGGTCGCGCACGTCTTGGCCGTCGAGGCGCACCGCCCCGCCGCCGGCGTCGTAGAAGCGGGCGGCGAGGCGCGCCACCGTCGATTTGCCGCAGCCGGTGGGCCCGACCAGCGCCACCGTCTCGCCCGGGCTGATCCGCATGCTGAAGCCGTCGAGCACCGGCACGGCCGAGCGGCCCTCCCCACGCCCGTAGGCGAAGGTCACGTCGTCGAAATCCAGGCGGCCCTCGGCGCGCTCGAGGATCCGCGCCCCGGGCGCCGAGGTGATCTCCGGCGGGGCGTCCAGCACCTGGAAGATCCGCTCTGCCGAGGCCGCCGCCCGCTGGCTCTGCATGACGATGAAGCCGAACATCCGGAACGGCAGCTGCAGCATGATGATGTAGGCGCCGAAGGCGAACAGCGTGCCGATCGAGACCTGGCCGTCGATCGCCAGCCAGCCGCCGTACAGCAGCACCAGCCCCATTGCGATGCGCGGCAGCGCCTCCAGCACGGGGTTGTAGCGGGCCCGCACGTCCACGCTCGTGGCCGAGGCCCATTGCAGCCGCCGGGCGGCCCGGGCCAGTTTGGCGATCTCGGCCCGCTCGGCGGCGAAGGACTTCACGACCCGGGTGCCGTTGACGTTCTCGTCCACCACCGCCGCAACCTCGGCGCTGCGTCCCTGGATGATCCACGACAGCGGCAGGAACCTGTTCCGGAACCGGTTCCCCACCAGCGTGGCGACCGGCAGCGTGGCCAGCGCAACGAACGTGAGCGGCACGTGGATCCAGAGCATGAGGCCGAAGGCCAGGAAGAACGTCAGCACCGCCATGCCCAGCATCGGGGCGAAGGCGAACAGGATCTGTATGGAGCGGATGTCGGTGTTGGCGCGGGAGATGATGTCGCCGGAGCTGCTGCGGTCGTAGAACGAGAAGGACAGCCGGCCGAGGTGGCGCTGGATGATCATCCGCAGTTCGCTGTCGATCCGCAGCGACAGCTTGAAGAGCAGGTAGCGGTAGGCGCCGCCGGTGAGCCCGCGGGCCACCGCCAGGATGCCCAGCAGGATGCAGAGGGTCCGCAGCCGGTCGCCGAAGCCCTCGCCGGCGGCGTCGATGGCCTCGCGGGCCACGGCGGGGACGGCCACCTGCGTGGCGAGGGCGACGACCCCGCAGGCGGCACCGAACGCCAGGAGCGAGCGGTGTGCGGAGACGATCGGCCACAGGCGCCGCAGCCAACCCTTCGTGGTGTCCGGGTCGATGTCGACGGCAGCGATGGCACCGGATGCTACCGCCGGCCCTCCTGCTCCCCGGACCGATCGCACCCCGCCGGTAAACTGCCGGGCGATCAGAGTCGCACTCGGACTTCTTGCGGTCGTCGCGCTGATCGGCGCCAACGCCTTCTTCGTCGCCGCCGAGTTTGCCGCCGTCTCGGTACCGCGAGGCCCCCTGGAGGAGGCGGCGCGCAGCGGGTGGCGCGCTAGGCGCCGGAGGGCTCAGAGCCTGCTGAAGGTGACCGAGCGGCTCACCTTCCATCTCTCGGCCGCGCAAGTGGGGATCACGGTGATGTCCCTGCTGCTGGGTTGGCTGGCCGAACCGCTGATCGCCGAGTTGCTGGTGGGGGCGTTCGGCTCGGTGCTCAGCGAGTCCTCGGCCCACACGGTCTCCGTGGCCGTGGCGCTGGCGCTGGCGATGGGGGTGACCCTCGTTACGGGCGAGCAGCTTCCGAAGATGCTGGCCATCTCGCGTCCCCTGTCCACGGGGCTGATCTGCGCCAGACCGTTGCGCCTCTACGGCTATGTCATGTGGCCCTTCGTGACGCTGTTCAACAGCACCGCCGACCGGGTCGTGCGCCTGGCGGGGCTCGAACCCGCCGCCGAGCTTCGTTCGGTGCGGACCCTGCGGGAACTCGAGTACATCATCCGGTCCTCGGGGAGCGGCGGCGAACTGGATCCCGACGAGGTGACGCTCTTGACCCGCTCGATCCGGTTCGGGGCCAAGACCGCAGCCGACGCCTTGGTGCCGCGTGTGGAGGTCGTCACCGTCGGTGCCGGCGACACGATGGCCGACCTCGTGGCGGCGACGGCGGCCAGCGGCCATTCGCGTTTCCCCGTCGTGGACAGCGACCTCGACGATGTCCGGGGCGTGGTTCACGTGAAGGCGGTTCACGGCGTCCCGCCCGCCGAGCGGCCTCGGGTCACGGTCACAGAGTTCATGCACGAGGTGTGGGCGGTGCCCGAGAGTGCCGATCTGGAGAGCCTGCTGGGCGAGATGAGCCGCCGGCGCCAGTCCCTGGCGGTCGTGGTGGACGAGCACGGCGGCACGGCGGGGATCATCACCGCCGAGGACATCGTGGAGGAGATCGTCGGAGAGATCGACGACGAGCACGACCCGGTCGCCGAGCTCACGCCCGCGGCCCCGCCGGGCGAATGGTTCCTCGGCGGCGACCTGCGAGCCGACGGCGTCGAGGAGGCCTGCGGGTTGCGTCTCCCCGACGGTCCGTATGAGACCCTGGCCGGGTTCGTGCTGTGGCGGCTCGGACGCGTTCCAGTGGTCGGTGACTCGTTCTCCTGGGAGGGTCGACGCTTCGAGGTCGCCGAGATGGTGCGGCGGCGGATCGCGGCCGTGCGCATCGCCGAGGCCACAGGGGAGCGGACGTGACGGTTCTGGCGCTGCTGATCGCGGTGGTGCTGCTGGCGGGCAACGCCTTCTTCACAGCCGTCGAGTTCGCCTTGGTGGCCGCGTCGCGCAGCCGCCTGGAGGTGCTGGCCGAAGCCGGCAACCGGCGCGCCCGGCTGGCGGTGCGGGCGATGGGCGACCTGGGCATGCAACTCGCCGGCGCCCAGCTCGGACTCACGATGACCGCGCTGGGCCTGGGCTACATCGTTGAACCGGCCGTGGCGCACCTGCTCGACGGCGTCCTCGGCATCTACGGGCACGGCGTCAGCGTCGCCGTTGCCATCGTCATCGTGGTCTTCGCCCACGTGCTGATCGGCGAGATGATCCCCAAGAACGCGGCCCTGTGCAACCCCGATGCCCTGGCCATGTGGCTGGCGCCGGTGCACCGCCTGTTCGTGGGAGCGTTCCGGCCCGCCATCCGGGCGCTGGAGTGGGTGGTGGCGCTGCTGGTGCGGCTCTGTGGGGTGAAGATGGTGGACCACTCATCCAGCGCCCGCACGCCCGCCGAGCTGTCCGAACTGCTCGCCGAGTCGCGCACCGGCGGCCTGCTCAGCGAGTTCGAGCACACGCTGCTGGCCTCAGCGCTGGAGCTGGGCGAGCGGCCGGTGTCGTCGATCATGGTGCCCCGTGAGCGGATCTGCGCCATCCCGCGGGCCGCCAGCGTGGCCGAGGCGGAGGCGACGGTGGTGGCCAGCGGGCACTCCCGTCTGCTGCTGGGCGATCCCGACCAGCCCGACGGGTTCGTGCACGCCAAGGACCTCCTCACCGTTCCACCTGAGCAGTGGGGCCAGGCGCTCCCCGCCGCCTGCGTCCGGCGGGCCCTCATGGTGCGCCGCGACCTGCCGCTGGAGGATCTCCTGCGATTGATGCGGCGGCACCGGGTGCATGTGGCCCTGGTGCGCGAGGGGACCGTTACGGTGGGTCTCGTGACCCTTGAGGACGTGCTGGAGTCCCTCGTTGGTGATATCAGGGATGAGAGCGACATTCTCTAGGTCGAGCGTCTCGGGGCTGAGGGTCGTGCGCCGGAAGGTGCTGTGGACTCTGCCGGTCGTTCTGCTGCTGGTAATGAGTTCGACCTCCGGCGCGCAGAGCGAGCTGGACCAGGTGCGCGCCACCGTGTCCGCGCTGCAGGACGAGATCGACGAGTACCTCGATCAGATGATCGCCATCCAGGCGCGCGCCGACGCGGCCGGCGTCCGCTACTGGGAGGCCGATCTGGCCCTGTACGAACTGAACGTCGAGATCGTGGAGCTGTCCCAGCGCGTCGCCGGGATCGACGCCGACGTTGCCGAACTGCGCCTGCAGATGATCGAGATCGCCGTGCAGCGCTACATCGACTCGACGACGTCCCCGTCGATCCTGGCCGGCGACGACATCAACCGCCAGGCCGCAGTGGATGCCCTGGCCCGCTTCGTCCGCGAGGGGTCGCTCGACATCATCGACGACTATCGCAGGGCCCGTGACGACCTGGATCAGGCGCAGGCGCTGCTCGCCGAGCGCGCCCGGCACCAGCAGGAGTTGATCAGCCAGGCCGCCGCCGCCGCCGCCGAGGTGCAGGCAGAGCTGAACGCCATCGGCGACGTGTATCTGGCCATCGCCCCCCGGCTCTACGAGCAGGACAGGCTGCTCGACAGCCTCGAGGAGGCCGAGCGCCGGCGATTGGCCGAGGAGTTGCGC
>JAPPKQ010000394.1 GCA_028819945.1 bacterium
GACCTGGCCGGCAGCGACCTCGTCATCGAGGCCGTCATCGAGAACCTCGACGAGAAGCGCCGCATCTTCGGCCTGCTCGACGAGATCACCCCGCAACACGCCGTCCTGGCCTCCAACACCTCCTCCATCGCCATCATCGACGTGGCCACCGCCACGAACCGCCCCAGCCAGGTCGTCGGCATGCACTTCTTCAACCCCGCCACGGTGCAGCCCCTCGTCGAGGTGGTCCGCTCGGTGGCCAGCGCCGCCGAGGTGGTCGACGCGGTCGTCACCTTCGGCACCGAGACGCTCGGCAAGCAGGTCATCCGCTGCGAGGACCGGGCCGGCTTCGTGGTGAACCGCCTGCTGGTGCCCTACCTGCTGGCGGCCATCGAGCTGGCCGATTCCGGCCAGGCCACCATCGCCGACATCGACGCCGGCATGAAGCACGGCTGCGCCCACCCCATGGGGCCCCTCGAGCTCTGCGACCTCATCGGCCTCGACGTCATCGAGGCCGTCGCCGAGGTGATGCACGCCGAGTACGCCGAACGCCTCTACGCCCCGCCGCCGCTGCTGCGCCGCATGGTGGCCGCCGGCCGCCTCGGCCGCAAGACCGGCGCCGGCTTCTACGAGTATTCCTGAGGAACGCCGAGGACGACCGACGCCACGACCGACCGGCAGCGCCGACCCGACCCGCACAGCCAGGCCGGAGACCACCGCCGAGCCGCCTACACCACCAGATCAACCGACAGCACCAATCCAAGAGGGAGAGCCGATGACCAGCGAGCGCGAGATCCTGACCTGGGAGGCCTACGGCGTCGGCGCCCGTGAACTGGCCGGCATGGTGGTCGACTCCGGCTACCGCCCCGACGTGATCCTGTCGATCGCCCGGGGCGGCCTGTTCATCGCCGGCTCCCTGGGCTACGCCCTCAGCACCAAGAACATCTTCGTGATGAACGTGGAGTACTACACCGACGTCGACGAGCGCCACGAGGTGCCGATCGTGCTGCCGCCCTACCTGGAGCTGGTGGACCTCGACGACTCCAGGATTCTCATCGCCGACGACGTGGCCGACACCGGCCACACCCTCGAGATGGTGCGCGACTTCTGCGCCGCCAACGTCGGCGAGGTGCGAACCGCCGTGCTCTACGAGAAGCCCATCTCGGTCGTCCAGTGCGACTACGTCTGGCGCCGCACCGACCTCTGGATCGACTTCCCCTGGTCCTGCGAGCCCCCGCTGGTCGGAGGCCTGGCCCACTGACCGCCGGGCGGCGGCGCGCCCGAGACGATCTGCCCGGCGAATCCCGGCGAATCCCGGGAAATCACGCCGGCCTCGGAGTGGTGGGCGGCCCGCCGTCCCCGGAGGTGCCTCGCGCCGCTCTCGGAGGATCGCAACCAGGCCGTTTCCGGGGTCTGCAGCGCTTACCGATATAACGGATGGTCGGTTGACCGGTCTGACGGCCCGCGTTAGCCTCCCACCGGCACAATGCCGGCTGATGCGACCCCGATTGAACCGCCCACTCCGGAGCGGTGCTCGCCGGCCGGCAGAAGGGGAACTGACATGCGGAAGAAGACCTTGCTCGCGGTCATTGGAATCTTCGCGGCGCTGGCGCTCATCGCGACGGCGTGCGGCGAGGACGACTCCGGGGACACAGCGGCCCCGGCGCCCGCACCGGCGCCTGCGCCCGAGCCCGCACCGGCGCCCGAGCCCGCTCCGGCACCATCGCCGGATCCGGCACCCGAGCCCCCGCCGCCGCCCGAGCCGGCGCCGGAGCCGCCCCCGCCGCCGCCCGAGCCGGTCGTGCTGAACGAGGAGTACTTCAGCACGCCGCTGGACTGCGACGTCAACTCCACGACCGAGGATCTCATCAACTACACCCCGCCGGCCGCCGACGGCGACTACGAGATCGACTTCATGCAGGTCAGCCTGGCCGCCGAGTACTACCAGGCCATGGCCTACGGGGCCGAGCAGGCCGCAGCCGACGTCACCGCCGCTGGCGGCGGCACCGTCACGGTCCGCCACACCGCCGGCGTGGGCTACACCGGCCCGGCCGATCAGCTGGCCGACGCCGAGAACATCCTGCAACGCGGCCCCGACGCCATCATCCTGGCACCGGTCGACACGGCCGGTTCGGTCGCCATCGTGGACGCCGCCGACGCGGCGGGCGTGCCCGTCGTGAACGTCTCCACCGAGGTGCCCGACGGCAGGGTCTACATGATCATGCAGGACGACTACCTGTTCGGGAAGGCCGGCGCCGATGCCATCGCCGCGCTGGTGCCCGAGGGCGGCCGGGGCGTCGTCATGGCCGGTCCCGCCAACGCCACCTGGTCGAAGAAGCGCCATGTGGGTTTCGTGGACCGTGTCGAGGAGGCCTACCCGAACCTCGAGATCATCGAGGCGCCCAACCAGCTGGTGGACCCGGAGGAGGGTCTCGCCGACTTCATGAACGTCGTGGCCGGCAACCCGGAGATCGACTGGATCTACGCGGCGCACTTCGCTCTGCTGCTGCCGATCACCATCCCCGAGGAGTACGCGGACGTGCCCTACGTGGCCTCGGACTTCACGAACTTCTCCCAGCCGTGGATCCACGACGGCAGCGCCGACGCCCTGTTCCTCGTCAGCCCTTACTGGATGGGCTACGTCGGCCTCGGCACCGCCGTCGCGGTGCTGAACGGCCAGGACGTGCCGCGCATCAACTGCGTGCCCTTCCCGGTCGTGGACCAGTCCAACGTGGACGAGGACTGGGTGCAGATCGAGCTGATTCCCGAGGGCTGGCAGGCCGAGGTCGGCTAGCCCCCCAGCGCCACTGAGCTGATTCCCGAGGGCTGGCAGGCCGAAGTCGGCTAGGCCCGAGGGCCACACCCCCGGACAGCCAAGCCTGGCCGGGTAACGAGAACAGCGCCACACACCCAGGGAGGAAACGGATGAAAAGCGAAGAACACACGATTTGCCTCACGTTCGACTTCGATGCGATCTGCCTCTGGCTCGGCTCGTTCGGGGCGGAGACACCCAGCATGTGCTCCCGCGGGGAGTTCGCCGTGCCGGGCCTGATCCGCGTGCTGAAGCTGTTGGAGAAGCACGACGTGCAGTCCACCTTCTTCGTCCCGGGCCACTCGGCCCACCTGTACCCGACCTACGTGAAGGAGATCGTGGATGCGGGCCACGAGATCGGCCACCACGGCTGGAGCCACCGCAACCCCACCAAGCTCTCCCGCGAGGAGGAGCGGCGCGACTTCGAACTCGGTTTCGAAGCGCTCGACTGGGCGGCCGGGGTCACACCCACCGGGTGCCGCACCGCCGCGTGGGACTTCAGCCCCAACACGCTGGACCTCATGATCGAGTACAACCTCGACTACTCGTCCACGTTCATGGCCAACGACTTCTACCCGTACTACCTGCGCTCGGGCGACGAGTTCCCCAAGAACGAGCCGTTCGTGTTCGGCGACCTCGTCGACGTCGTCGAGCTGCCGCCCAGCTGGGGGCTCGACGACTTCCCGCCGCTGGAGTACGTGTGGGGCATGAACCAGGGCCCCAACACGCCCTCGCAGGTGCGGGAGCTGTGGCAGGGCGAGTTCGACTACATGGTCGAGAACTGCCCCGGCGGGATGTACGTGCTCACGTGCCACCCGCAGTTCATCGGGCGGGGCTCGCGCCTGAAGATGATGGACGAGCTGATCGAGCACATGAAGGGCGACGGGCGGGTCTTCAGCACGCTCGGCGACCTGGCGGCCAAGTTCCGAGCCGAGAACCCCATCGAGCAGTGGGCGGCGGAGAACCCCCACCTCACGGGGGCGGCGGCCCGGCCGCCGGAGACCTCCGAGAAGCTGCGGGCCCTGATGGAGGCGCCCTAGGACGCAGCCGGCGGCCTCGCCGGGGGCCGGAGAGTGGTCGTGGACGGTGAACATGCCCGGTCGGGGCCACGGTGACTGACGATTCGGCGGCCGGGCGCGCCCCGTCGGCGGCCACCGGGAGCTACCGGCTCTCGCTGCGGGACTGGGCCGCCAAGCACGCCACCGAACTGCAACTGCTGGTGGGTCTCGGGCTGCTGATCCTCATCTTCTCGCTGATCGAGCCGTCGATCTACCCGACTACCGACAACGTCCGCAACATCGCCCGCCAGGCGGGGATCCTGCTGGTGGTAGCGATCGGCCAGATGTTCGCCATCACCGTCGGCGGCTTCGACCTGTCGGTGGGGGCCAACATGGGCTTCACCAGCGTCGCCACCGCCCAGGCGCTGGGCGCCCACGGCGTGGCGCCGGCCATCGTCATCGGCCTGTCGGTCGGCGCGGCGATCGGCTTGGCGAACGGGCTGCTGATCGCCAAGCTGCGGGTCAGCCCGTTCGTGGTCACCATGGCCATGCTCTATTTCCTCACCGGGTACTCCAACGTCCGCAGCGCCGGGTCTTCAGTGATTGCCAACCACCCGTCGTTCCAGTGGTTCGGGCGCACCGACTGGGGTTTCCTGCCCTCCACGATCGGCATCGGCCTGATCGTGCTGCTGCTGGCGATGCTGTTCACGGGCCGCACCCGCATCGGCCTGTACGTGTACGGCATCGGCGGCAGCCGCGAGACGTGCCGCCTGGCGGGGATCCCGGTGGCCCGCTACGAGACCGTCACGTACATGATCACCGGCATGCTGGCCGGCGCGGGCGGGATCATGGCCGCCTCCCGGGTGTCGGTCGGCCAGACCGGCCTCGGGGCGGGCTACGAGTTGCGGTCCATCGCCGCGGCGGTGATCGGCGGTGCGGTCATCGGCGGCGGCAAAGGCCGCCTCAGCGGGGTCTTCCTGGGTGTGGCGCTCATGACCTGTTTGACCGTGGGACTGGGCGTGACGGGCACCAGCACGTTCCAGCAGCAGATGGCCATCGGCGTGGCCCTGGTCGTCGCGGTGCTGATCAGCCAGGTCCGCGGGGGGCGCATCCGCCGGATGGCCGATGTGGTGCCGGCGTTCGCGCAGCTTCTGGGTCTGGCCCGTCGCGACGAGGACCACGACCGGCGGATGTCCGCGGCGGCCCCCGCCACAGATCCGGCGGACGATGACACCGGCTGAGCCGAGTTCCGGGGCGCGGTCGGGCGCGCCGACGGTGCGGGACGGGGCCCGCGATGCTGCGGCGGCACACCTGGAGGGGATCTCCAAGTCGTTCCCGGGCGTGAAGGCGCTCGACGACGTGTCCCTGGACGTGCGGCGCGGCGAGGTTCACGCCCTGCTGGGTGAGAACGGCGCCGGCAAGTCGACGCTGGTGAAGATCCTGGCCGGGCTGATCCGCCCCGACTCGGGCCACATCCGGCTCGACGACGCCGAGGTGGTGTTCGGCGGCCCCCGGGACGCCCAGCGGCGGGGCATCAGCTACGTGCCCCAGGAGGTGCAGGCGGTTCCCGACTTCAGCGTGGGCCGCAACATGCTGCTGGGCTTCGAGGGGCCGTTCGACCGCAAGGGCAAGCTCACCGCCAAGGACCGCCGGCTCACCCGGGAGGCATTGGACCTCTGCGGCGCCTCGTTCAGCGAGTCGGCGATGGCCGGCCAGCTCAGCGTCCCGGAGCTGCGGCTCGCCCAGATCAGCCGCACGCTGCTGCATCCCGGCGACGTGATCCTCCTCGACGAGCCCAACGCCGCCCTGTCGGAGAACGACGCCGCGGCGATGCTGGAGCGCCTGCACACCCTCCGCGACCAGCAGAAGGCGATCATCTACGTGAGCCACCGGCTGACCGAGGTTCTGGGCATCGCCGACCGGATCACGGTTCTTCGCGACGGCCACGCCGTCGGCACGTTCCCCCGGGCCGAGCTCGACAAGGACAAGATCGTCTCGCTGATGACAAAGGACAGCACGCTCGGCGATCGCGAGCCGGCCGGCACCGTCGAGGCGCTCGAGCGGGTCGAGACGGCGGCGCAGCGGGCTCAGCCGGTTGCGTCGACGAACGGCAAGCCCCTGCTGGAGGTGGACTCCCTGACGAGCGACCCCAACCTCCTGGACGTCACGATGAGCGTGCGCCCGGGGCAGATCGTCGGCGTAGCGGGTGTGCAGGGCTCGGGCCACGGCCACCTGCTGCGCGCCATCGCCGGTGTCGACGGCTACGACCGGGGCCGGATCGCCGTCGGGGGCCAGAGTCTCCATCCGGCGGTCGTGCGCCACGCCTACCGGGCCGGTGTGGTGCTCGTTCCCGCCGACCGCCGCGCCTCGGCCATCGTCCCGGGGCTGTCGGTCCGGGCGAACCTCACGCTGCCCATCGGTTCCACGGCGAGGCGGGTCGGGATGCGCCGGATCCGCAGGGAGCGCCAGCTTGCCCGTGAGTACGTCGATGCGCTCGGCATCCGGCCGGCCAACACCGAGATCCTGGCCGGGAACCTCAGCGGCGGCAACCAGCAGAAGCTGGCGCTGGCGCGGGCGCTCGTGTCGAAGCCGAGCGTCCTGCTGCTCGACGAGCCCACCCAGGGGATCGACGTGGCGGCGAAGGCGGAGATCCTGACGCTGATCCGCCAACTGGTGCAGGACGTCGGATTCGGCGTGGTGGTGGCCTCCTCGGAGTTCGAGGAGCTGCTGGCGGTCACCGACGTGATCCACGTCATGAGCCAGGGCCGCCTGGTGGCCACCTTCCCCACCGGAGAGGCCGACTACGAGCGCATCCTGCACGCCGCCCTGCCCTAGCGGTCGACCATCCGGGAGCTTGCCGACCCGTGCCCCCGATCCTCTCGATGATTCCGGCGGAGGCCGGAATCCATTCCCAGCAGGCACTGGCGAGTGTCGGGGATCCTCCCAGCCGTCATTCCGGCGCAGAGCCTGCCCCGGACTCGATCCGGGGCCGGAATCCACTCGGCGGCGGTTCCGGCTGAGTCCGCTGTCCACTGTCCAGCACGTACGTAGAAACGGAGACATCCCATGGAGCTGCTCGCCAACCCCGAAGGCAACTACCACTTCCTGTCGGGCATCGATCCCTACTCGTGCGGCGTGGTGGCCGACCCGGGCCACGAGGTGGTCCACGCCACGCTGCAGGCGCCGCTGCCGTGGCGCGACGGCTTCGAGGTGATCGACGCCCACCTGGCGGCGGCGGGCCGGGGCCGTGAGGCTCTCTGCGGGATCCAGCTCCGCTCGCCCGAGCCCTTCACCATGGCGGGGTTCATCGAGTTCAACAGGGGCTACATCGACCTGCTCCGCTCCTGGGGCCTGCACATGGGTGACCTCAACCCGCTCGCCCGCACGAACGTGGCCCCCGAGGACTTCCCGCCCGACGTGGTCTCCCTGCAGGCGTTCTCCTACACGATGCCCGCCGGGCCGGACGCGCCCATGACCTTCGTCGTGGCCGGCGCCGGCGAGCTGCGGGCGGCGGCCCTGGACGAGGACACCATCGTCCGCAGGGGCGAGCTGGGCCCCGACGCCATGCGGGAGAAGGCCCGTCACGTGGTCGGCATCATGGAGGAGCGCCTGTTGGGCCTGGGCGCCGGTTGGGACCTGGTCACCACCACCGACGTGTACACGGTCCACCTGCTGGAGGGGCTGCTGGAGGACGCCGTGCTGCCGACGGTCGGGCCGGCCGCCCGCCGCGGCCTCTGCTGGATCCCCTCACGCCCCCCGATCCGCGAGATCGAGTTCGAAATGGACCTCCGAGGCACCCGCACCGAACTAACCCTCTGAGCAACCGGAGATTCCGGCAACGGCGTCCCCGGCCCGCCGCACGCCCACTCTCGCCGCCACGACGACGATCTGCGCCGAGCAGCCGACTGCTGCTGCTCTTTCTCGCCTCCGTGGCGCTGCTCGCGGCCGGCGCGCTGGTGCTGCGCGGCACGAATCTCGCCGCCGCGGCGGGCGACCTGGGCTCCGAGCCCGTGGCGGTGCTGCCCCGTCCCGCGTCCGCCGACGACGAGGAGGAGGACGACGAGGACGAGAGCGACGGCTGGGACGGCGACGCCACGT
>JAPPKQ010000100.1:0-6379 GCA_028819945.1 bacterium
GTACCCCCGCAACGAGATCGTGGATGTGCTGCGGGCACTCGGGGTGGAGTTCGGCCCCGACATCAACGCCTACACCTCCTACGACGAGACGGTGTACATGCTCGACGTGGTCACCACCCAGTCCGGCGCCGTCGAGACCGCCTTCGGCGTCCTGGCGCAGTGGGCCCACGCGGCCACGATCGCCGAGACCGACGTCATCGAGGAGCGCGGCGTCGTCCGCGACGAACTGCGGCTGCGCTACGAGACCGGCGACGGCGTCATCAACCGCGTCTTCGACCAGGCCTACGTGGAGGGCACCCCCTACGACGGCTACCACCCGATCGGCACCGCCGAGGTCATCGAGTCCATGACCCCCGACATGCTGCGGGACTTCTACGAGACCTGGTACGTGCCGTCGAACATGGCCCTCGTCGCCGTCGGCGACCTGCCCGTCGAGGAACTCGAGGCGCTCACCGAGGAGTACTTCGGCCCCATCCCGGCCGGCGAGGCGCCCCCCGCGCCCGACAAGTACTCGCCGATCAGCCCCGAACCGGTCTACCGCATCGCCACCTCGCCGAGTTGGGCCTACTCGTACATGTCGCTCGACCTGAAGATCCCAGCCTGGGACGGCGCCACTGCCGACGGGGAGCGGACGCGGCTCATCGAGACGCTCATATCCCTCATGCTGGACGCCCGCCTGAAGGACGCCTACGAGCAGGGCTTCCTCTCACAGCTCGACCCGGCAAAGTGGGACCCGTTCAACTACACCGAAGGCATCCGCTTCTACGGGACGAACCTGCGCGCCGACGACCTGGCGGTGGCGCTCGGCGACTACTGGACGATGGTGTTGAGCCTGGAGGCCGAAGGCTTCAGCACCGAGGACCTCCGACACGCCGCCGAGGTCGTGCGCACCGACCTGCGGTTCGAACTGGACAGCGTCGGGACGGTCCAGGACGACGAGTGGGCCGATCTGTACGTGTACCACTTCCTCTCCGGTGACGACATCGGGACCGTGGCGGACCGCGTGGAGCGGATCGAGGCGCTGCTCGACGGGATGGGGCCCGAGGAGCTCACCGAGCACTTCCGTTCGATCATGAGCGCGGCCGCCCCGATCGTGATCGCGGTGGGATCGGATCCCTCCGAGGTGCCCACCGTCGAGCAGATGCGCGCAGCGGTCGAGGGCGCCGCCCCGGGACCCGTGCCCGAGCGGACCGCGCAGGTCAGCGCCCTCATGGAGCCCCCCGCGCCGGTCGATCCGGTCTCCGAAGGTCCGGTGGAGGCCATCGAGGACGCCTACGAGTGGACCTTCGCCAACGGCGCCACTGTGGTGTTCGTACCCACGGACATCTCCGAGGCGCAGGTGGACATGCAGGCCGTCTCCCAGGGCGGCTGGTCCGCCATGGCGCCCGGCGAGCGCGTCCTGACCGGCAGGCTGGCCGTCCGGGCGGTCCGCAACAGCGGCGTCGGCGGCTTGGGCCCGTCGCAGGTGCAGCGACTGCTCGAGGAGCAGAACGTCGGCGTGGCGCCGTTCATCGGCGAGACGGAGGAGGGCTTCGGCGGCTCGGCCGCAGCCGACGGCGCCGAGACCATGTTCCAGATGCTGCACCTGCTGGTGACGGACCCGCAGGTCGACGACCAGGCCTTCGCCGAGGCGCTCCAGGTCGGCGACATCCTCATCTCGCTGGCGGAGTCCGATCCCGACTGGATGACCTGGATCGCCTCCATCGAGGCGCGCCACCCCGACGCCTTCGAGTGGTTCAACCCGGTCGCGCCGCCGGAGGCGCTCGCCGCTCTCACGCCCGAGTCGCTGCTGGACCGCTACCTGGCGCGCCTCGGCGACGTGGACGACCTGCTGGTGGCCGTGGTGGGCGACATCGACCGGCAGACCGTGGCGGCCCTGGCCCGCCAGTACATCGGCACGCTGCCCGCCGGCGAGGCCGACACGTTCGTCGACCGCCGCTCGGCCGAGCCGGCCGGGGTGGTGCGGCGCGAGGTCACCCTGCCGCCCGACACCCAGAGCACGGGAGTGGAGATCTACTTCGAAGCGCCCCGCGACGACGTGAACGTGGCGCTGGACGTGGCCGCGGCGGCCCTCAACTCGATCCTGGACGCCCGCCTGGTCGCACAGGTCCGCGAGGACATCGGCGCCACCTACAGCGCCGGCAGCCGCGTATCGCCGGTGCTCACGCCCGAGCCCGGCGTCAGCGGGCTGATCGTGGCCTCCGGTGACCCGCAGTACATCGACCAGATCCAGGTCACGATCTTCGAGATCCTGGCCGACCTGGCAGTCAACGGGCCCACACTCGACGAGTGGGCCGAGGCGCTGGCGGTCCTGAACGCCGAGTACACCCACGAGGGCAACGCGGACTACATCAACGCCGTGCTCCGGCGGGCCTACGCCCCCGACACCGAACTGCCCACGACGAAGCGGCTGTTCGAGGAGGTCGCCGACCTGGAGATCGGCGACGTGCAGGCCCTGGCCGCGGCCCTCTTCGACCTCGACCAGCGCATCGAGATCATCACCGTTCTGGGCTGAGAGTCTCGACCGGTCCCGCCGCGGCTGGGGCCGAGGCGGGAGGGAGTCAGGCCGAGGGTGTCCTCTCGGCCATCGGGACGTAGTCGCGCTCGGGGTGTCCCACGTAGAGCTGGCGGGGACGGGAGATCCGGGAACTCCTCTCCAGCATCTCGCTCCAGTGGGCCAGCCAGCCGGCGGTGCGAGGGATGGCGAACAGCACCGTGAACATGTTGGTGGGGAACTTCAGGGCCTCGTAGATCAACCCCGAGTAGAAGTCCACGTTGGGGTACAGGCGCCGGCTGATGAAGTACTCATCGGCGAGCGCCACCTCCTCCAGCTTGAGGGCGATGTCCAGCAGCGGGCTGCGGCCCGCCAGCTGGAACACCTCGTCGGCGGCCTCCTTGATGATGCGCGCCCGCGGGTCGTAGTTCTTGTAGACGCGGTGGCCGAAGCCCATCAGCCGGCACTTGCCGGCCTTCACGTCGGCGATGAACGGATCCACGTTCTCGTAGCTCCCGATGTCGCGCAGCATCGCCAGCACCGCCTCGTTGGCGCCGCCGTGGCGCGGCCCGTAGAGCGCCGCGCACGCTGCGGCCACCACCGAGTAGGGGTCGGCATGGGCGCTGCCCACCACGCGGGCCGTGGTCGTCGAGCAGTTCTGGCTGTGATCGGCGTGCAGGATGAACAGGATCTCCAGAGCCCGGCGGACGGCCGGATGGCAGTGGTAGCGGGGCTCGGCCACGCGGAACATCATCGACAGGAAGTTGGAGGTGAAGTCCAAGTCGTTGTCCGGATAGACGAACGGCATGCCGATGGAGAAGCGGTGCGCGGCGGCGGCCATGGTCGGAACCTTGGCGATGAGACGCACGATCTGGCGCATCCGCACCTCGGGATCCTCGATGTCCTTGGCCTCGGGGTAGTAGGTCGAGAGCGCGGCGAGCGAGGAGACGAGAACGCCCATCGGGTGGGCGTCGTAGCGGAACGACTCCATGAAGCGTTTGCGGAAGTTCTCGTGGATGTAGGTGTGGTGGGTGATCTCGTCCCGCCAGCCGTCGAACTGGTCCGGCGTGGGCAGTTCGCCGAACAGGAGCAGGTAGGCCACCTCGAGGTACGTGGATCGAAGCGCCAGCTGCTCGATGGGGTAGCCCCGGTAGCGCAGGATTCCCTCGGCCCCCACGATCTGCGTGATCGAGCTCTCGCCGATGGCCGTGTGGCTGAACGCATCGTCGGAGAACCACACGTTGCCGAGGAGCTTGGCCCAGCCGCCGGAGTCCACGCCGCCGTTGAGGATGGGGATCTCGACCGATTCGCCGGTGCGGTTGTCAGTGATGGTGATGGACTCTGTCAAGACTCGCCCGCCTTTCCGGCAGGATGATACCGACAAACCCCCGGTTCGGTAAAGCCGCTGGCAGGCGGGCTACAGCGGCGTGTTGCCGTGGCGGTTGCCGGGGATCTCCTCCCGCTTGGAGGACAGCAGGGCAAGTGCCTCGGCCACCTCTCTGCGGGTGTCAGCAGGGTCGATCACCGCGTCCACCGAGCCCCGCTCGGCGGCGCGGTAGGGGTTCAGCAGCCGCTCGGCGTAGTCGTCCTCCAGAGCGACCCGCTCGGAGGGGTCCGCCTTGCGGTGCAGGATCTCGGTGGCCCCCTTGGCCCCCATCACGGCGATCTCCGCGGACGGCCAGGCGAAGGCCATGTCGTTGCCCATGTAGCGGGAGTCCATCACGATGTAGGCCCCGCCGTAGGACTTGCGCAGCGTCACGCAGATCCTCGGGACTGTGGCGGCGGCGTAGGCGAAGGCCATCTGCGCGCCGTGGCGGATCATCCCCCGCCACTCCAGGTCCTTGCCGGGCTGGAAGCCGGGCGTGTCCACGAAGGTCACGATGGGCAGGTTGAAGGCATCGCAGAACGACACGAACCGCGCCCCCTTCTGCGAGGCGGCGATGTCGAGGGTGCCGGCGAGATGCTGCGGCTGGTTGGCCACCATCCCGACCGGGTAGCCGTCCACGGCGGCAAGGGCGGTCACCAGGTTCGGCGCCCAGCCGGCGCGCAGCTCGATCAGCCCGCCGTCGTCGGCCACCGCCTCCAGCACGGCGCGCACGTCGTAGCCCCCCGTTGCCGACGCCGGGAGGACATCGCCCAACTCCGGCGTGGCACGGTCGGCGGGATCGTCCGTCGGGAGGCGCTCGGAGATCTCGTCCACGTGCGGCGGCAGGAACCGCAACAGTTCCCCGACCGCGACAGCGGCGGCGTCGCCGTCGGGCACGACGAGCGAGACCACACCGCTGCGGGCCGCGTGCACCGCCGAGCCCCCGAGATCCTCCGCAGCCACGGGGACGCCGGTGAACTGCTCCACCATGGCGGGGCCGCTCACGAAGGCGAAGCCGTCGTCGACCATGACGACGAGGTCGGCTATCCCGAGCAGCAGTGCCGGCCCCGAGAGCATGGGGCCCGTGACGCACAGCAGGATCGGCACCACACCCGAGGCCGACACCAGCGCGCGCGCCGCGATTCCCCAGCCGTGCACCGAGGTGATGCCGCCGGGCACGTCGGGACCGGTCGCCGCCACGAAGCCCACGATCGGCAGCCGCTTCTCCAGGGCCAGTTCGACCGCCGCGCGGATCGACTCGCCGGCGTCGGTGGTGATGGCGCGGTGCGATTCGTCGGCTCCGAGCCGCACGATGACGGCCTGCCGGCCGGCAACCTCACCGACCGCAGTCGAGGTGTGCGAGCGGGAGCGGGCGCGGGCGCGCAGGTCGACCGGTGGCATAGGGCTCGGCACGAGGTTACCCGAGCCCTCGTCGCCGATGACCGGCGGGGGATGCTCCCGCTATCTAGAGTGGTGCGTCTGCGCTTCGACGGCGAGGGGCGGTGTTCGGGACAGTGACGGTGGATGCACGAATCAGCGACTGGGTTGTCCAGCGCGTCGTGCGGCGCGTCATGGGCCCACTGGTCCCGCTGGCGGCGACGATCGCGGCCCTGCTCGTGGGCGCCGCGATGGTCTGGGGCTTCGGCGGCGACCCCGTCGAGGGCTACCGCGCCATGTTCACCGGCGCCTTCGGCGGGATCAGCGAGTTCGCCGACACCACCGTGAAGGCGACGCCGCTGCTGCTCGTGGGCGTGGGCATCTGCATCGCCTTCCGGGCCTCGGTCATCAACATCGGCGGGGAGGGGCAGATCATCGCCGGCGCGCTGCTGTCCACCGTCGTGGTGCTGGCGCTCCCGGACCTGCATCGCGGGGCGCTCCTGCCGCTCGCGCTGGTCGCCGGCGCGGTCGGTGGCGCCTGCATGGGGTTCATCCCGGGCGTGCTGAAGGCCTACGCCAACGTGAACGAGATCCTCTCCACGATCATGCTCAACATCGTGGCGGGGTACATGATGCAGTACCTGCTGCTGGGGCCGATGATCGACAAGGCGGCCGTGGAGGCCGGCAACCACATCGCCCAGACGAAGCGCCTCTCGGAGAACGCGGACCTGCCGATCCTGCTCGGGGACACGCAGATGAACCTGGGCATTGTGATCGGGGTGGCGGTCGCCGTCGCCGTGTTCTTCCTGCTGTGGCGTACGTCGCTCGGCTACGAGATCCGCGCCGTCGGGGGCAGCAAGGACGCCTCCCGCTATGCCGGCATGAAGGTGGAGCGCAGGATCGTGCAGGCGCTGACGCTCAGCGGGACGATGGCGGGCCTCGGCGGCGCGGTGCTGGTGTTCTCCTCGGTGGCCCACCGGCTCAGCGTGGAGAGCGGTCCGGCGGGGTTCACGCAGCTGGCCGGCTTCAACGGCATCGTGGCGGCCCTCTTCGGGGGGCTGCACCCGCTGTGGACGATTCCCGCCGCCATCCTCTTCGGAGGCCTGCTGGTGGGGGCGAACGCCCTGCAGCGAGCCGTGCAG
>JAPPKQ010000100.1:6389-7880 GCA_028819945.1 bacterium
TCGTTGCGCTCAGCGGGCTGGTGGTGGTGTTCGTCGTCAGCAGTGACCGGGCGGTGCGCTGGGCGCGCCGCGTGGTGGAGCAGTTCGAGGGCGGCGAGGGTTCGGACACCGGTCGCAGCGAGGGCGCCGTTGCCCCGCCCGCTCCTTCGCCGGCCGGCGGTGAGGCAGGGGACCCATGATCGCGGGCCTCGCCTCCCTCGACATGGCGACCGTCGAGGTGTTCGCCCAGGCTCGCAGCGGCTGGAGCGGCTTCTTCACGGTTGCGACGCTGGTGGCCACCGTTGCCGCAGCCATCCGCCTGGCGACGCCGTATCTCATCGCCGCCGTCGGCGAGAGCGTCGGCCAGCGCAGCGGGGTGCTCAACCTCGGTGTCGACGGCGTCATGCTGCTGGGGGCGTTCGGTGCCTACTACACCACGGTGCAGACCGGCCGGCCGTGGTACGGGCTGCTGGTGGGCCTCGGCGTCGGCATGGTCATGGGGCTGGTCTACGCCTTCATCACCGTGACGCTCCACGCCGAGCAGGGCATCAGCGGCATCGGCATCTACCTCTTCGGTCTGGGGTTCAGCGACCTGCTGTTCCGCCAGCTCGTCGGCACCCCGCGCCCCATCCTGGGCTTCGACGGCGTGTTCGACTTCACGCTGCCCGAGGGCCGCCCGGAGATCGCCTACCCGGACCTCTACAACCACAGCCTCGTCATCTACCTGGCGTTCCTGCTGGTCCCGGCGGTGACCCTGCTCGTCAACCGCACCACGTTCGGGCTCAACATCCGGGCGGTCGGTGACACGCCCCAGGCCGCCGACAGCCTGGGCGTGAGCGTGGCCCGCACGCGCTACGGCACGATCCTGATCGGCAACACCCTCGCCGGGGTGGCGGGCGCGGTGCTGGCGCTCGAGAAGGGCATCTTCATCCAGAACATGACCAACGGCATGGGCTTCATCGCCGTGGCGCTGGTGTACTTCGGGGCGTGGCGTCCGCTGGGCGTGCTCGCCGGGTCGCTGCTGTTCAGTCTGGTGACCGCGGCGGTGCTGCAGTGGAAGACGCTCGGCATCCTCAGCGGCGCGGCGGCACAGCTCACCGAGATGGCGCCCGCGGCGGTGACGATCATCGCCTTGGTGGTCGTGACGCACCGCATCGGGGCGCCCTCGGCGCTCACGCGGCCGTTCCGGCGCGGCGCCGAGCACTAGCCGGCAACATCGTTGCCGAAGCCGCGAACTGAACAAACTGTTGGGGAGTTTTGGCGTAGTCTCTGGCAACCCGGCTGTCGCTCGCCGGGCAAGCACCGGACGACAAAGGGGTCAAGATGACAATGTCCAGAAGACGCGGCAAGTCCTGCGGCCTGCTCGCGGCGCTGCTGGCGATCGCGCTGCTGGCCGCGGCGTGTGCCGGCGACGACGACGAGGCGGTCACCGAGGCTCCGCCGGCGGCGGCGCCCGCGGGGACAGCGGCGCCCGGGGCCCCCGACGCGCCCCCCGCGGCGGCGGGGGCGTCG
>JAPPKQ010000275.1 GCA_028819945.1 bacterium
CACGAGACCACCACGAACCTCATCGGCAACGGACTGCACGCCCTGCTCGCACATCCCGACCAACTCGAGCGCTTGCGCGCCAACGACGACGGCGACTACCTGCGGGCGGCGACGGAGGAGATCCTGCGCTTCGACGGCCCGTCCAAGATGCAGGTCCGCATGGCGGCCACCGACATCGACATGGACGGCCAACTGATCCGCCGCCACGACATGGTCTACCTGGTGCAGGCCGCCGCCAACCGGGACCCCGACGTCTTCGCCGAGCCCGACCGCTTCGACCTCGAGCGCAACCCCACCGAGCACGTGGGCTTCGGATTCGGTCTGCACTACTGCCTCGGCGCCGCGGTGGCGCGCCTGGAGGGTTCGATCGCGCTCGACGCCCTCGCCCGGAGACTGCCCGACCTGCGCCCCGGCCCCGAGCCCCCCGAGTGGCACCCCACGCTCATCAGCCGGGGGATGTCCTCGTTCTGCGTGTCCTACACCCCCAGCGAGGGGACCGTGGCGTGAACGCTCCGGACACGCCACTCGTCTCCCTCGCCGGCAAGCGGGCCGCCGTCACGGGGGCCAGCGGCGACATCGGCCGGGCCATCGCGCTGACCCTCGCCGGCGCCGGCGCCGACATCGCGCTCCTGGCACGCCGGCGCGAGCGCCTCGAGGCCCTCGCCGCCGACCTTCGGGCACTGGGTCGCCGGGCCGCCGCGCTGCCGGTGGACGTGACCGACGGCGAGGCTCTGGCCACGGCCGCCACATCCGCCGCCGAGCAACTCGGGCCCATCGACATCCTCGTGAACAACGCCGGCGGGGCCCGCTTCCTGGCCCCCGCGCTCGAAGTCGCCGAGGGCGGCTGGAACAAGACCGTGGCGCTCAACCTCACCGCTCCGTTCCTCTGCGCGCAGGCCTTCGGCGGCCCGATGGTCGAACGGAGCGGTGGCTCGATCGTGAACGTGGGCTCCGTGGCCGGCCTGCGCCACCTCGCCGGCATGTCGGCCTACAGCTCGGCCAAGGGAGGACTGTTCGCCCAGACCCGTGCCCTGGCACGGGAGTGGGCGCCGCACGGCGTGCGGGTCAACGCCGTCGCCCCCGGCTACGTTGCCACCTCCGGCTGGGACGCCTTCGACAGCGAAGAGGTCACCGCGGCCTCCGAGCTCAGCATCCCGCTCGGCCGCTGGGCCACCGCCGAGGAGGTGGCCGCCCCCGTGGCCTTCCTGGCCTCCGACGCCGCCTCCTACATCACCGGCGCCACCCTCATCATCGACGGCGGGATGCTCGCATGACCCCGCGAGGAGGAACACCATGAGCAGTGATCTGGAGCGCCGCATCGCCCGCATCGAGGCCCGGGAGGCGATCCGCGAGCTGGTCTTCGACTACTCGGTGGCCGTGGACGACCGGGACTACGGGCGCATCGGCGAGATCTTCTGCGCCGACGCCACCTTCGCCCACGCCGACGGGCGCGATTCCACCGAGGGCCGCGACGCCATCGTGGACTTCTACCGGTACCGCACCGGCCTCATGGGGCCGACCTACCACTACCCCCACAGCCACCGGATCGACTTCGACGACGACGACCACGCCACGGGGACGGTGCTCGCCCACGCCGAGCTGGCGCTGGAGGGCACGACCTATCAGGTGGGGCTGCGTTACGTCGACACGTACCGGCGCGAGGACGGCACCTGGCTCTTCGGCTCGCGCACGATCTGCTTCCTGTACTTCATGCCCCTCGGCGACCTGGTGAACGGTGGGCTCGGCGCCCCCGATCGCAAGCGCTACCCCGACGTCGGCCCGATCCCCGCCGACCTCCCGGAGACGCTGGCAACCTGGCGCGCCGCCAAGGGCCTCGACTGACCGCGGCCGCCAATCTGTCGTGATCGAACCACCGCGCATACTCTGAGAGAGTCCGACCGACGCAAGGACGAATCACCATGACCACCGCCCCAGCCGCGAACTCCCCCGAAGTGATCGGCGACATCGTGACCGCCTGCAAGGCCCTCGCCGCCAACGGCTGCGACACCGGGATCGGCGGCCATGTCAGCGTCCGGGCGCCCGGCGAGGACGCCCTCTGGATCAACGCCTTCGACCGCACCCTCGGCGAGGTGGGCCGCGACGACGTGATGAAGCTCGACTACGAGGGCAACCTGCTCGAGGGCAACCGCTTCATCAGCCCAGGCTGGGAGTTCCATGCCGGCATCTACGGCCAGCGCTCCGACGTGAACTCGATCGTGCACACGCACTCGTTCTGGATCTGCGCCCTGGCTTCGATGGCGCGGCCGCTGAAGATGCGCCACAACCTGTGCACCCTCTTCTACGAGGACCAGGTCATGAGCCCCGACGACGACTTCGCCTCGATCGGGCCGGTGATCGGGACCTGCTCGACCGTGCTCATCCCGTGGCACGGGGGCATCACCGTCGGGCGCAGCCTGCCGCGCGCGGCCGCCCTCCACGTCACGCTCGACCAGATGGCCCGGCTGGATGTCACGCTGGAGCCCACCGGGGCGCCGGAGCTTCCCACCGAGACCCGGCTTCCGATGCGCAAACTCATCGACGAGGTGGCCGGCTACCTGGAGCAGACCTGGGATCTCATGGGCCGGCAGGCCGCCGACTACCGCCACCGGGGCGCCTGACCGGCACGCATCGCCTGCGCTGTAGCCCGACCCATCCGCACGACCAGAGGAGAGCCGAGACATGACAGCCGTTGCCGCCTCGACGGGACCGGACATCCTGGCGCCGGAGTTCAACGCCGACCCGTATCCGTTCTACGCCGAGATGCGGGAGCGATACCCGCTGTACCACCACGAGGTCTCTGGGTTCTGGATGGTGTCTCGCTACCGGGACGTCGAGCGGGTCTTCAAGGACGGCGAGTCGTTCTCGAGCCGCAACTACGAGTGGCAGAACGAACCCATCCACGGTGGCCGCACGATGCTGCAGCTCGACGGCCGGGAGCACTCCGCCCACCGCAACATCGTCGGCCCGCAGTTCCGCGGCGCCTACCTCGAGACGCGGGTGCGGGACATCATCGAGCACACCGCGCACAAGCTGATCGGCCAGTTCGAGTCCGACGGCCACGTGGACCTGCGCGAGCAGTTCACCAAGAAGTTCCCGCTGGACGTGATCATGTACATGATCGGCCTCCCGCTGGAGGACCACGAGACGTTCCGCCGCTGGGTGGACCTGGGCATCGAGTTCCAGGCCAACTTCGCCGGCGACCCGGAGGTGGAGCGGCGCGGTCTCGAGGCGCAGGCGCAGTTCGCCGACTACCTCACGCCCATCATCGCCGACCGGCGAGGGAATCCCGGCGAGGACCTGCTGTCGAAGATGCTGGAGGGGAGTTCCGACGGCATCACCATGGAGGACTGGGAGGTGCGGGCCTTCACGAGCCTGCTGGTCAGCGCCGGCGGGGAGACGACCGACAACGCTCTGGCCTCGATGGTGTGTCGCCTCCTCGAGGATCCCGAGCAGATGGAGGCCGTGCGGAACGACCGATCACTGATCACTGCGGCGCTGGCCGAGACGCTGCGCCACTCCGGACCGGTGCAGATGATCATGCGCCAGGCCGAACGCGACACCGAGCTGTCCGGCGGCGTGGTACCTGCCGGAGGCACCGTGGCCTGCGTGCTGGGCGCTGCCAATCGCGACCCCGACCAGTTCGCCGATCCCGACACGTTCGATATCCACCGCGCCGACTTGAACGTGGCGAAGGCGTTCAACGCCGCCGCCAATCACGTGGAGTTCGCCCTCGGGCGGCACTTCTGCGTGGGGGCGCATTTGACCCGGGTGGAGGTGGACGTCGCCATGGACGCCCTGCTGGACAGACTCCCCGGGATGGACTTCGCGCCCGGTTTCGAGGCCGACGAGACCGGCATCTTCACCCGCGGGCCCCGCCACGTGGACCTCGTCTTCCAACCGGCCGCCTGAGGCCCGCACGTTTGGCGCAGCGGCCTGAGACCCGGTCAGGGTTCGGTCAGGGTTCGGGCAGGGTTCGGCGGGCATCAGCTTTCCCCGACTGCCCCACGAGGATCGAGGAGATCTGCCGATGGCGGTGTACCTAGTCTCCAGCATCACCGTGCGGGACGAGGAGCAGCGGGACGAGTACGAAGACCGAGGCCTGGCGCTCCTGGAGTCCTTCGGCGGCAAGGCCATCGTCGACAGCGGCTCCATCAACTTCCTGCGCGGCGACTGGAAGCCGCGGCGGCTGATCATCGTGGACTTCGAGGAGATGGACGACCTCCGAGCCATGCTGGATTCCGACGAGTTCGCCAGGCTGAGGGAACTCGCCGCCGGCGCCATCTACGGGGATCTCGTTTTCGTGGATGGCATCAAGCCGGCCACGCTGAGCCGTGGCGCACCGAGGTAACCCTGACGACCGGAGTCCAAGCCACCGGCTCGCAACGGTGAGCATCCCGTGAACGTGCGCCGCGACGGCGACGCCGGAGCAGCCGCCCGGCACGCTGCCGAGACGCTCTCCCGGGTGCAACCGCTGTGGCGCCTGGCGGAGAAGGTGGCCCCGGCGCACACCGCGCTCGTGGTGGTGGACGTCCAGAACGACTTCTGCTCACCCGAAGGAATGATGAGCGCCGAAGGCCTCGACGTCGGCTCCGCCGTGACCACTGCCGAGCGGCTGGAGGGCTTCATCGCCTCGGCCCGGTAACCGAGAGTCCTGGATTCCGGCCCCGGATCAAGTCCGGGCCAGGCTCTTCGCCGGAATGACGAGCCGGCGAGGGAGGAGCCGGGAGCCGATTCGCGACGCCTTGCGCCCGCGCGAAGGAGCGAACGGCACCCCGGACCCCGACCGGGCAACCGCCAATTGCCGAGAGCGGGAATCAATCTTATTGTCGAGTGTTTTGGTCGGGATTCATGTACCCTTTCCCGGTCGGTCGACGGCCGACTGCCGGCACTGCAATCGCACCGGAGAATCGGAGGATCACTCATGTCCGAGACAGCAACGATGCTCGAAGCCAACGCCGCCTACGTCGACGGCTTCAGCGAGGGCAACAAGCCCATGCCCCCGGCCCGCGGGGTGGCGGCGGTGGTCTGCATGGACGCCCGCATCCATCCCTCGGAGATGCTGGGGCTGACCCTGGGCGACGCACACGTGATCCGCAACGCCGGCGGTCGGGTGTCCGACGACGCCATCCGCTCGCTCATCATCTCCTCGACCCTGCTGGGCACCAAGGAGTTCCTCGTCGTACACCACACCGACTGCGGGATGCTCACCTTTTCCAACGACGACCTGCGGGGCATCCTCGCCGAGCGGCGCGGCAGCGACGCCGGCGACATCGACTTCCTGCCCTTCGGCGACCTCGAGCAGAGCGTCCGCGATGACATCGCGACCATCCGCGCCAGCGACCACCTCGACCAGTCGATCCCCGTGCGGGGATTCATCTACGACGTGGACACCGGGGCACTCCACGAGGTGAACTGACCGCCGACGCAGACACCCCGAAGCCCGGCTACGTCGGCCCGCTCGTTGCCGGCCTCGCCGGTCAGGCGGCTCGTCTGCCGCTCAGGCGGGCGGGCCTCATCGCTTGAGTTGTCGGCGTAGCTCGGCGAGTTCCGCCTCGGCGGCTTCGGCGCGGGACTCGGCGGCTTCGGCGGAGGATTCGGCGGCTCGGCGGGCCTCGAGCAGGTCGTCGGGGTCTAGGAGCCACCGACCGCCGGCGGGGTCGTAGAGCCGGAGCTTGGGGGGCCGCCAGTGCAGCTCGAGGCCCAAGGCGGAGCTGCGGCCGGTGAGAGTGCCGTCGGCGTTGCGGGCGATACCGATGGGTTCCCAGCGACCCGAGCGGCGGTGTTCGGCCTGCAGCGGCGGTTGGAGCAGTTCGCCGCCGGTGGGGTCGAAACGCCAGTACTCCTGCACGCCCAGTTCGGCGTAACGTTCCGGCTTGACGGTCACGTCGATGGTGACCGTCGTCGGCGAGGCGACCTCCAGCACGAATATCGGCGGCGCGCCGGCGTCCCAGACCCGGTAGGTGCTCTGGCCGTCGAGCGCCTCGACGTTCACCCCGAACGCAACGGCCACGTCGGGCGCGACCACCACCGTCGGGTCGCCCTGCTTGTAGTACACGTTGATGTCGCTGCTGGCCCAGGCCGCGTCGGCATCGGGGCGTTCGGCCAGCCAGTGGCGCAGCGCGAAGTGCAACTCCGCCCGGCGACGTACCTGCAGATCGCCTTCCGGCACCTTGGGCCCCTCCGGGTATTCGACTTCCACCTCCGGAGGACCCGCCACCACTGTGCTCATCGGCACACATCCCCGATCACACCGGCGACCCTACCGTCAAGACCGAACACATGCAAATCTAATTATCATGAAACCAGCTACACATATTGAAATATCAGCAAATAGAGCAAAGATACCACGTCGCCGACAAGACACTCTGCGCGCAGCACCGGGCGCACGAAACTCCTCACCCGTGCGGTCAAGGCGGGCCGCTAATCTGCAATCCCATGACCTCGCAGCAGTGGGATCCGGCTCTCGACCCGGTGCTCTGTGACCCGTTCCGCGAGCCGGACAGGCACTGGGCGCTGGACGACCTGGGTAGGGCCAGGCGCGACGCGGCTCCACGGCGCGGTCGGCGGGCACCGCTGCGCATCACCGTGCCGTCCGACGCCAGAGCGTCGAAGCAGCTGGCCTTGGCGCTCGCGGACCGGGGGGAGAACACCTCCATCAAGCAGATGCGCGAGGCGGTGGGCGCTTGGCGGGCCGACGGCTACCCGCGTGTCACCGCCGCCACACGGCGGCTGCTGCAGCACTGGGCCGACGACGAGGCCATGCGGCTGCGACCGTTCTTCGCGCAGCGAGAGGCCGTCGAGACGTTCATCTGGCTGCGCGAGGTGGCCAGACGCGACGCGCCGCAGCGGCGCGAACTGGAGGCAGCCGCGCGGGCGCACAACGACGGGATCGTTCGGTTCTGCGCCAAGATGGCCACGGGCACAGGCAAGACCGCGGTCATGGCCATGGTGATCGCCTGGCAGACCCTCAACGCGGCGCACTCCCGGCGCACCCGCAACGTGCTGCACACCGACCGGTTCGTGGTGCTCGCACCCGGCCACACGGTGCGCCGCCGGCTGGCGGTGTTGTCGCCGTCGCAGCCGGGGAACGTCTACGACGAGATGGGCCTCGTGCCCGCCGACCTGCGCCGGCGGCTGAACCGGGCGCGGGTGCGGGTGGTGAACTATCAGACCTTCGTACAGCGCGACCTCATCGACGACGCCAACGCCCGCAAGCTGCTCGGGCGCGGGCGCGGCGAGGACATCGAATCGTGGCCTGCGGCCGTGCGCCGGGTGCTGGGAGACCTGCTGGAGCCCGGGACGGGACCGGACAGAGCGGGGCGGGGAATCTGCGTCATCAACGACGAAGCGCACCACTGCTATATCCCCAAGGTCCGCGAGAAGTCCGACAGCCTCCAGAAGGCCGAGGACGCCCGGGCCTCGGTGTGGTTCAACGCCATCCGGGCGCTGCGCGACATGGGTGCGCTGGGCCAAGTAGACCCCGAGTCCGGCCAGGCGCACCCGGTGCTGGACTTCTCGGCCACGCCGCTTTGGATCGACACGGCGGCGCGCTCGGAGCCCGAGCAGTTCGAGTGGGTTTCCTCGGACTTCGGGCTGATGGACGCCATCGAGTCGGGCTTGGTGAAGGTGCCGCGGGTGCCCATCGACGACGACACTTCACGAGACGAGACCGCCTGGCGCAAGCTGTACGAACACACTGGCGCCAAGGATCTGAAGCGGTGGCTGGAGAACCCCGAAAACTCCGGCCTGCCCGCCGAGTTGGGCGGGGCGGTGAGCGCCATGGTGAACGACTGGCGCCGGAAGCTGGAGGCCTGGCAGCCCGACGCCGCCGCCCACGTATCCAAGATTGAGGCGGCGGGCGGTCCAATAGTCGCGAC
>JAPPKQ010000238.1:0-1859 GCA_028819945.1 bacterium
TGTCTCCCCTGCCCCCGCAACCCGACGGCTCGCAACCCGACGGCTCGCAACCCGACGACTCGCAGCCGGACGATCAGTCCCTGTACGTGATGGCGACCGAAGCGGTGACCGCGGCGCCGGCGGTGACCGGCAGCATCCCCACCCAGACCCTCATCGTCGGGAACTCGGGGGCCGTGGGCCTGCGCGCCTACTTCAGCGGGGTCGTCCAGGGGTGGGCGGTGAAGTCGTCGGCGCCTGCCAGCGTCCCGGTCTCGGTGAACGCCAACGGGGTCGTGAGCTTCTCGGGGAATGTGCTCGGCACCTTCACGATCACGGTGACCGCCACCAACGACGTCGGCAGCGTGCGGCAAGGATTCACGGTCTCGGTGAAGACCGCCGAGCAGGTCATCCTGACGACGGTCGGGGACCGCCCGCAGCTGGTCGTGGCGCTCCGGCGGGCCATCACCATCGACCTCAGCAGGTACTTCTCCGAGGCCGCCACCGGGTTCGACGTGGCCTACGACCGCAACGACCCGGACCGGCTCGTCGACGTCACCATGCAGGGCTCGGTGGCCACGATCCGGGCGCTGCGAAGCGGGACGGTCAACCTCACTCTCGTCGCCACCAGCGCCACGGCACGCATCTCACGACCGGCCACGGTCCAGGTCACCGGCTAGCACCGAGCCCCGAAATCCGCTCAACGCAGCGGGCCGAGGGTGCCTACAAGCGAGTCCTATCCAATATCGACCGAGATGGTCATGGTGCTCCCCCAAGCCACGATCAGAAAACGCTGCAGGAAATCCATTCCCAGCAGAATGTCGTAACCCGGAGCGGGAGATGCGAGCATTACTTGCAGGAACTGACTGAACTGGGTGGGGTCGGAGGGCGGTTCCACAGAAGCGAGTTCCAGAGCAACATGAACTCCGTACTCGTGGGATCTGGTCATCCCGCTGGCAGTCGCCACGCTGTGCTCCGCTTGGCCGATGGCCGGCAGGGAGCAGGCTTCACGAACCCGATTCGTGACAGCAGTTGTGTTAGCACCGGTGTCAACGAGGGCCAGGTACGGTCGCTGGTCCGGGTCTTTGGCCGAGCGGTGGGGATATCAGGACGGGAACGATGTATTGCCGTTGGGCGTTCAGACGAACGTGGCGCTGATACCGCATCTGGCGGTAGTGGCCTAGACGGTCGCTGAGAAGATGCCGAGATCGACCGGTGGTGCTCCGATCTCGCGGATGAAGAACTGTTCGTGGCCGAATCGCTCGTGGCCGACGCGGTAGGCGTTCTCGAGTTGTCCGTAGGTGTCGATGATCTTCCCGTCGTGCATTAGGACGTACTCGCCCGGATGATCGCGTTCGAGCGATTCTCGATGATTCTCGTAGGCGTCCGCGTTGAGGGTGATCTGATCTGGTTGGTGGCCACTCATGCACTTCTCCTTTCGCGAGGACGGTATCGGCTGTGCCCATAGCGGATTGTACTGAAGCTGTCAGTGTGGGTTATCGGCGGAAGTCGCGATTGGCGATCAGGGAATTCGCGTCGGTGTCGGGGGGAGGCGAGAGGATCCGGGGCTGGGCGGGCCGCTGGGCGGTCAGCCGGCGGCGGGGACCCCGGAGACGAGGAGGGTCACGAACATGCCCATGACCGCCAATGCGAACCCCGCGAACGCGAAGAGGACCGTCCGCAGGTCGCGAGCCGCCCGACGGTCGAGGCGACCCTCCATCGCCTCCATGGCAGCGGCCAACGTCGTGAGCTTCCCGCCAACGTCGGCGCCTAGCCTTGCCATCTCGCCACGAAATTCGCCGCGCATCTCCGCCATCTCGCCGCGCAGCTCCGCCATCTCGCCGCGCAGCTCGGTGCCGAGTTGCGCCAGGTCGGTCTTGGTG
>JAPPKQ010000238.1:1959-3554 GCA_028819945.1 bacterium
CTCCGCCATCTCGCCGCGCAGCTCGGTGCCGAGTTGCGCCAGGTCGGTCTTGGTGGCCAGTTGCTCCCAGTCGGGAGGGAGGCGCTCGATCAGCGCGTCGGCCGTCTCGGTGTCCATGTGTTCAGCCAACTTGCGGTGCAGCACCGCGGTATTCACGTCGCTCTCGGTCATCGCGTCTCCCTGCTGGTCTCGGCCTGCCGGTTGCGTTCCCGCCTGCGGGACGAGACGGCCGCGGTGTCCGGGCCATGAGGGCTCCTCGCCAATCGGGAGCAGACATTACTCCCACCGAGCGAACTATATCACCGAGCGCAAGAAACGGCCGGGCGGGAGTGACGAAGGGAGGGGCCGGAAGGACCGAACGTGGGCGGTCGGTGGGCGGGTCGGCCGAAAACGTCGGCCGGAAAATGCCAGCGGCCCGGGTGCGCTGGCCGTCGTTGGGGCGGCGGCCGGCGCAGCGGGCCGTTGGAGTTGGGGGGGGTTAGAGGTCGAGGGTCATCGTGGAGCTTCGATCTCGCCGAAGATGCCGTATCGGAATGCGATCTCGAAGTGTTGGAGGTAGTCCATTCCGACGATGAGGTCGAACTGGTCCCACTGCTTGTCCAACACGCCGGTCTCCAAGCCCTTCGCGCCGAACGGAGGCACCTCAAGCGTCAGAGCGGCCAGACCTCCCTGCTCGTCGCCTTGCCCGA
Source organism: bacterium (assembly GCA_028819945.1). GTDB lineage: Bacteria > Actinomycetota > Acidimicrobiia > Acidimicrobiales > CATQHL01 > VXNF01. The sequence continues at coordinate 2,649 of JAPPKQ010000238.1, forward strand.
TTCCCGTGACCTGCACCTTGCCTTTGCGCATGCCGACGTTGAGCCCGAAGTCGTTGACGATGTGTTTCGGCAGGAACGTCTTCGGTGAACCGGTGTCAATGAGGCCGCTGAACTCGTGCTGAGGGGCACCGTCGAATAGCGCGGACACGAGTGTGGGCACGATTGGGCACAACGGGTCTGCGGTCATGTCACCGGGTCTGCTGCCGTGGCGCGGTGAGGCGGTTGTCGACTAGAGGGGTGTTGTGCTGACGATGGGCGCGATGTAGTAGGTGCGTGTCCCGATCAGGTGTAGGGAGAAGTTCCTGTCCACGAACCTCTTGTATCCCTCCGTAGCCGCTTCGGCGGCATCAGGGAAGATCCCCTTGACGTCTCCGTCGCGCATGAGGGCGATCTCGCCGTGATGCGTCTCGAGGAGATCCTGCTCGTACTCTTCCTCGAAGATCGTCTGGTTGTCCCTCACTGGGGCGTCTCGTGGTTGTGTGTGTGCCACCGGTGTCCCTCTTGGTATGCCATCGCCAGCGTGGCGCGATGCGCGATCCACAGATCGGGCCTGCGGCTCGGGCCAACTCGTCTGTCCCGAAGCATAGGCAGGTCACCAACTCACGGCTTGGCATACGCTGGAGATCCCTGTGATATACACAGGGGGCGAAATATCCCCGCCGTCCCCCACCGCTCGCCGGTGGGGCACTGGCGGGGCTTTTATTTGGAAGGGGTCGCCTGCGAGCGGCGGCCTCTCTTCGGGCGGGTGACACACGCTGACTAAGGGCCTGATGCGCGGATCGCTTCTTCGCCGCTTAACGCGGCCGGGCGCCGGGGGTTTTTGGCCGGGGGCGGGGGGGGGGGGGGGTTGGGGGGGGGGGGGGGTTTTTGGGGGGGGGGGGCGGGGGGGGGGGGCGCCCCCGGGGG
>JAPPKQ010000238.1:3564-6143 GCA_028819945.1 bacterium
GGGGGCCTCTTTTGGGGGGGGTGACACACGCTGACTACGGGCGTTTTGCGCGTATCGCTTCTTCGCCGTTTAACGCGGCGGGCCGCCGGGTTTTTGGCCCGGGGGCCGGTGCTGCGAGGTGTTGGAGCGGGTAGGGGGTTAGAGGTCGAGGGACATCGTGGAGCTGCCGAGCCAGCGGTCGACGGCGGCGCTGGTCGGGAAGTAGCGCCGCTGCGGGAGCATCCGTTCGCCCCATGAGCCGTTGTCGCGCTGCTGCAGGCCGAACTCCACGCGGCCGTCGGCCTGCTTGCGGGCGATGATCCGCACGGCGACGTCCTCGGCGAAGTCGTTGACGCCCTCGGCCGCGCTGAGCGTGATGGCCGAACTCACCAGCCAGCGGCCCACCGCGGTCTCAGCCGGGAAGAGCCGTGCCCTCGGGAAGACCCGATCGCTCCAGGCCTCGTCGTGCTGCACCTGCTGCAGCCCGAACTCGATCTTGCCGTTGTCGAGCAGGCGGGCGACGATCCGCACGTCGGGGGTACCGACCTCCGGAGCGGTCCCGGCGTCATCGGTGGTCCCCGACGAGTCGTCCGCCGAGTCGTCGGACGGTGGCGGTGGCGGCACCTCAGGATCGGGCGGCCGCGTCTCGCCGCAGTAGATGTCGAACTCGAAGTCGAAGGTCCGCAGCGGGTTGGCCGTCGACCAGGTCAGCGTGCGGGAGGTCGATCCGGCCACGGTGCAAACGGCGGGCAGCCCGTCGATGGTCGCGGTCACCGAGCAGCCGCCGATCTTGTCGGAGGTGGTGCTGGTGGCGACCGCCCCGTAGGAGGCGCCGGGGCCGAAGTTGGCGGCGTTCGGCGAGTGCACCGTGAACCGGCCGTTGTGGAGGCTGTAGCCCTTCTGCCCCCCCGGCAGGATGTAGATGCCCGACCCTACGGTGGGGGCGATGGGCGGCAGCGCGGCCACGCCGGCGCAGATGCTCGTGATCTTGTAGAAGGCGTGCCCCTGGTTGCCCGGGTTGTTGGTCACGTCCTGGATGATGACGATGCGGTTCCACGGCAGTCGCACGTGATCGCCGAGATCCAACTCGATCTGGCCGGTGTTGACGTTCTTGTCGGCGGTGCTGAACGACACCCCGTTCGGCTTGGCGATCACGAAGGGCGCCGGCGCCTCGCTCACCTTGATCGTGAACTCGCACGTGACGCCCGAACCGATGGTGCCCAGCGCCTTCTCCTCCTCCTCGCCGTCGCCGTGCACGAAGAAGTCCAGCGTCTGGTTGCAGCCGGTGCGGTTGACCGACGTGGACTTCGGCGTCACCCTCACGCGGAACTCGGTGATGGCGGCGGCGCGCTCGGCCCGAGCCTGCAGGTTGGAGTCGGTGGCGGTCGCGGGCAGCGCCTCGACGACGTCTGCGGGATCGATCGTGATCGCCAGGACGGGCTGCGCCGAGCAACTCGGCGAGTCACCGCCGGTGTGGACGGCCACGACGGTCGTCTCCGTGCCCCGGGTGGCCGTGGTGATCGAGGCACTGGGGGTGCCGCCGCTGCCCCACTGCACCGTGGCTGTGCACAACTGGCTGGAGCTGCTGACCTGACGCGCCACGGCAGTGATCCGGTAGTTGCAGACGCCCGGGTCGAACACCTCACCGTCCTCGTCGTCCGGTCCCAGCCAGGACGACACGTGTCCGGACCGGGCGTTGGTGGGATTGCAGCCACCGAGCGCCTGCGTCGTGATCTGGACCTCCCAGTTGGCTTCGGTCTCGGCGCTCTCGAACTTGATGACCGTGATGTCGCTCTGCGCCCCGGCCGGCGAACTGACCGCCAGAGCCAGGGCGGTCGCCAGCAATGCGATGGCCGCCAGCGGCCGGGTGAGGTGTCGGAGATGAGTCACGGCGCGCCCTCCTTGCCGGGTTCGGGCGACCCGACATTCGAGAATACGTATCGGTGGTGCCAGCGTAGTGTTGGGCCGCGGCCGATAGGGGGATGGACAGAGCCTCACCGATTGGAGTCATCTCTCAATCGCGGCGCACGTCGATGAGGCTCGAAACGGGGCGCCGGGAGTGACTCCGGCGGGGCAGGAGTGAGCGGGTCGCGGGACCTCGCCGGTCAGCCTTCGGCGGCCAGGACCGAGCTGTGCAGCCAGCGGTCGACCCGCGCGCCGGTGGGGAAGAAGCGGCGGGTGGGGAACTCCCGCTCACCCCAGGAGACGCCGTCGTGCTCCTGCAGGCCGAACTCCACCCTGCCGTCGGACCGCAGGCGGGCGGTGATCCGCACCCGGACCCGCTCGTCGAAGGAGTCCGCCGAATCGGCCACCCCGAGGTCGATGGCGGAACTGTTCAACCAACTGCCCTCCGAGGCGGTCGTGGGGAACAGCCGGGCGGTCGGGAACACCCGCTCGCCCCAGGAGCCGTCGTGCCGGCGCTGCTGCAGCCCGAACTCGATCTTCCCGTTCTCGAGCCTGCGGGCCACGATCCGCACCGTGTCGGTGCCCGACTCGACGACGGCGGCGCCGTCGTCGGGTGCCGTGTCGGGCGGGTCCTCCGTGGACGGCGGCGGCGGCGGCGCGCCGGGGGGCGCCGCCCCCCCGCAGCCGATGTCGAA
>JAPPKQ010000238.1:6153-7394 GCA_028819945.1 bacterium
CCCCCCCGGTGGGGGGCCCCGCCGCCCCGCGGGGGGGGCGGGGGGGGGGGGCGGTGGGGGGGGGGCCCCCGGTCGCGGGGGGGGGGGGGGGCGCGACGGGAGGCGCCGCCCCGCCGCAGCCGATGTCGAACTCGAAGTCGAAGTGCGGGAACGGGTCGGCGGCGGACCAGGCCAGCGTCCGGGTGTTGCCGCCGGCGACCGTGCAGCCGGAGGTGAGGCTGCTGACGGTCACGCTGACCGCGCAGCCCACGACCACCGAGGAGTTGTGGGTGGTGGCGACGGCCGGATAGATCCCCGCGGCCCCGAACTGCGGGATGTCGGGCGAATGCACCGTGAAGCGCCCCTCGTACAGCGGGGTGGAGGCGGCCTGCGCCGGCACCTGCGCCAGCGCCACGCCGCCGCAGGAACGGGCGACGGAGTAGCTCGCCTCGCCACGGTTGGAGGAGCCGGCCACGTCCTGGACGATGGCGATGCGCGCCGCCTCCATGCGCACGAGCGACGTGAGGTCGACGAGGATGTTGGGCAGGGCGGCGTCGAACTCCACGTAGCCGCCCCTGGGCACCTTCACGTGGGCAGGGGCCGACACCATCGACGCCCGCGCCGGGCAGCGGTCGCCGGTGGCACCCAACTCCTGCGGCGAGCTGGAGGCGTCGCCGCGCACGGTGAAGGTGGTGGCGACGTCGCAGCCCACGGCCTGCGAGCCCGGTTCGGGCTCCACGCGGACGGTGAACTCACCGAGGGTGGCGGCCTGCCGGGCGCGGGCCATGAGCTCCCGGTCGGCCGGGGTGCCCGGGACGTCCTCCACGATGCCGGCGCTGCCGAGCACGAAGTAGGTGCGGTTGGCTCTGGCGCAACCGGCGTCGGAGTCGCGCCGGATCGCCAGCCGTGTCTCGCTGCCGGCCCTGCCGGACGTGAGGACGCTGCCGTCGCGGTAGTCGCCGTCACTGGGGCTGGCGCCCCAGGCGAGCTCGCCACGGTACGTACAGCCGGGACTCCTCTCCACCCGCGCCTTGGCCGAGATGCGGAAGACACATTCGCGGGTGCTGAGCGAGACCCCTGTCTGCTCGCCGGCGTTGATCCACGTGGACATGTACGTCGCACTGCCGCGCTTGGGAACGCAGTCGCCGAGCGCATCGACCATGATCTGCACCTGCCAGCGCGTGTCGGGCACGCCGTCGTTGTCGCTGTCGGTGGTCGGGTTGGTCATGACGTTGGTGAAGATGAAGAACTCGGGCGGGGGG
>JAPPKQ010000238.1:7404-7872 GCA_028819945.1 bacterium
GGGCCCCCCGGGGTTTGGCGGGGCGGGGGGGGGGTGGGCTATTGCGTGTTTCAAACAGACACCCCGGGGGGGGGGCGGGGGGGGTGTCGTCGTCCTGCGCGGTTGCGCGCGTGGTCGCGAGCGCCAGAACGGTGGCGACGAGAGCGAGGACGGCAAACGTGACGGTGGAGTGCCGGAGTCTCGACACGGCGTGGGGCCCCCTTGGCGAGGTGCGATGGAAATCGACGGTGGATTCAGCGTAGTGGTCGGCCCCCGCCGGTTAGGGGATACGGGCGCCGCGGACAACACGTCCGCCCGTCATCCCGGCGCAGGCCCGTCATCCCGGCGCAGGCCGGGATCCAGTCCCTACGTGTTCGTGGCCGGTGGGCCCTGGATTCCGGCATTCGCCGGAATGACATCGAAGAGAGGCGCCGGAATGACGAAGAGAGGCGCCCGACGGCCCGTCATCCCGGCGCAGGCCGGGATCCA
>JAPPKQ010000331.1:0-487 GCA_028819945.1 bacterium
CTGCATGATCGTCGAGCTCTCGGCCACCCCGGTCAAGGGCGCGAACGTGCTCGTCGAGATCCTCGGCCGCGAACTCAACGACGAGGAGATGATCAAGCTCGACTTGCACATCCGCAACAGGACGAGCAGCGACTGGCGCGGCACGCTGCTGGAGTCGATCGAACACCGTGAACGCCTCGAGGCCGAGGCGCGGCATTACGAAGCCGAGTCCGGGACGTACATCCGGCCGATCTGCGTGATTCAGGTGGAGCGAACGGGCAGGGAGCAGCGCAAGTCGGGGTTCGTCCACACCGACGACGTGCGCGAGTACCTGCTGCAGCACCCGGGAATCGCCCCGGAGCACATCGCCGTCAAGACCGGTTCGACCGACGAACTCAAGGAAGTGGACGACGTCGGCGGCTTGATGTCCCGCGACTGCCCGATCCGCTTCATCATCACGAAACAGGCGTTGCAGGAGGGCTGGGACTGCTCGTTCGCCTACATCCTC
>JAPPKQ010000331.1:512-7840 GCA_028819945.1 bacterium
GTCGAGGACGGGGCTCACCCAGCTGGTGGGCCGGATCCTGCGTCAGCCCTACGCGTCCAAGACGGGAGTGCCCCTGCTCGACGAGAGCTACGTGTTCTGCTTCAGCCGGCGCGGAGCGGAGGTCCTGCAAGAGGTCAGGAAGGGATTCGGACTGGAGGGGCTACAGGGCCTCGAAGGGAGGATCCTCGAAGACGATCCGGCTTCCCCGAAGGAGACGCTGACGACCCGGCAGCGGGCGGAGCATCGAGCGGCGACGCGCGACTTCGTACTGCCCGCCTTCATGATCGACGACAACGACGGCTGGCGTCTGGTCCACTACGAGGCGGACATCCTCTCGCGGCTGCCCTGGGACGAGATCGACCTCTCACCCTTGGACGCTCTGGCGCTGGACGAGCGACGGGAGGAGGTTCACCACCTGAGAGCGAGCCTGAGCGGGGAGGAGCTTGTTCCGGAGCCGGAGTTCGGCGCGGGCCCCGCCGACGGGCGAAGCGGGGGGCCCGAGGACACGGACCCGGGCGCGGTCGGCGAGCCGGTGGACTACTTCTTCGCGGCGAGCCACCTGTTGGACGTGGTCCCCAATCCGTGGCGGGGACGCGAGCTGGCGCGCCGCGCCTTCGAGGGCCTGCTCGAGCGTCATCCTGCCGAGCGGGTCGCAGCCAATCGCACCTTTGTGCTCGAGGAGTTGCGCCGGCTGGTCGAGATGGAGCGGGACCGCTTGTCGCAGGAGGTCTTCGCCGGCCTGCTGGCGTCGGGAGAGACGCGCTTCCTGGTCGTCACGGATGACCTCGACTTCAACCGCCTCCCCGCCGAGATCGAGGCGCCGAGGGCGAAGCGGGCGAACCGCACCGACGGTGCCCCCTACCAGCAGAACCTCTTCGACGTCACGACCGAGGACGACCTCAACGGGCTCGAGAACAAGGTCGCCACGTACCTGGACCAGCAGGCTCGGCTCTTCTTCTGGTACCGCAACCGCTCCCGCAAGGACTATTACGTGCAGGGCTGGAAGCCGCGCCGGATCTACGCCGACTTCATCGTGACATTGCGAGGCGACGAGCCCGGAACCGACGACGACTTCCACCAAGTGTTCGTGGTCGAGACCAAGGGCGTCCACCTGAAGACGTCGGAGGACACCGAGTACAAGCGCTCCGTCTTCGACATCTGCAGCGACCACGCCCGCGAGGCCGACTGGGCCGAGTTCGTGCCCGCAATGAAGAACAAAGTGATGCGCTTCGAGGTCGTCGACGAGGACGAATGGCAGGCGCGCCTGAACGGAATGCTGTTCCAAGCGGGCGCGTAGAGTCTCCGTGGACGCCGCGAGGGAATCGCGGTCGCCGGAGCGTCAGGAAGCGCCGCGCGGGCCCGTGATGGACTGCTGTGCTACACGAGGCCCTTCTCGCGAGCAGTGAGCCAAATCAGGACCAGCGCGTCGGCACACGGCCCCGCGAGCGTTCTAACATCGTGGAACGACACGAGCGTGTGCCGGTGACTGACGAGGTTCCGGCTGGCGGCAGACCACCGCCGGCAGCAGCAGGCAGTGTTTCTCGTAGAACTCCAGTTCGTCGTCCTTCAGGAACCTCACGTTGAGCGAGTTCGCGTGGGACTTGAAGTCCCGCAGTTCAACGAAACGTCGGCCGTGCCGGTTCATAGTGGTGTCTCGGGAAGCGCCGCTGACCGCGGCGTAGTCGCCGTCAGGGGATTGGCCAGCGCGGCACCTCATACCAAGCCTAGGCGTTGTCTACCTGTTGGGCCAGGGGCGGTTCACACCTCACCGGGAGGTCTCCTGGGTTAGCCCGAGCCGCCGCTGCCCGGCGAGTGTTCTCAGGCTGCGGCTGGAAGATATTGAAAGGTAAGAAGCTTCTTTATCTAGGCTATGATGACCTGGTGGTCCGGGATCCCTCGAAGAAGGGCGGCGATGTACTGCGGCTGTTGCGGTCGCTCGGCTATCGCGTCGAGAGAACGAGGGGCTCGCACCACCGGCTGGTGGCACCGGGTCGGCCACCGCTGGTGTTCGCGTTCCACAGGCGCACGACTGTGCCGCCACGGGCCCTGAGGCATATCCTCGAACGGGAGATAGGCCTGAGCGAGGACGAGATCGTCGAACTGCTCTGGGGTGGCCGGCCCCCGGGAGGAGGTTGACCCATGCACATCGTGCGAGTGCACTCTGATACCGACTCGGGCAGTTGGTGGGCGGAGGACGGCGAGGGCTACGTCGCCGTGTCCGATTCGTTGCAGGGGATCGAGGAGTTGGTCTACGAGGGGATGAGCGAGATGCTCGGCCTCGGTCGGTCCGATGTGGAGTTGGTTCGAGTGGACACCCCGTCAGAACAGCCTGCGGGCTGAGGAGGTAACGATGGCCAAGCAGCCGATCACCAGCACGTCCGCACCCCAGCCCTCGGGGGCCTACTCGCAGGGCATCGCCGCCGGCGGGTTCGTGTTCCTGTCGGGGCAGGGACCGTTCACGCCCGACGGCGCGGTGCCCGAAGGCGGCTTCGGCGCCCAGGCGCGCCAGACCTTCGCCAACCTGGCGGCGGTGGCCGAGGCCGCCGGGGGATCGCTGGCCGACGCCGTGAGGGTGGGCGTCTACCTGCACGACATGGCCGACTTCCCTGAGATGAACGCCATCTACCGCGAGACGTTCCCCGAACCCCTGCCGGCGCGCACCACCATCCAGACGCCGCTGCCGGGCTTCCTCATCGAAGTGGACGTCATCCTGCACCTCGGCGACTGACCTGCTCCCCGTCGCTTGCTCGACCCCAGGGCGAGGATCCTGTCCCGGGGTTCTTGTACGAGTTGTCGGGTAGTTGCTGTTCGAACCAACGGGAAGTTGTTGTCCAAGTTCCCGTCCGCTCGGGTGGGGTGGTCAGTTCCGCTCTGCCAGCAGTTCCTCGGCGATCTGCACGGCGATCAGCGCCGCGCCCTTGCGCAGGTTGTCGCCCACGACGAACCGCGCCAGCCCATGGGGTCGCGCCCGATGCGCCCCACCAGGGTGTCGTCGCTGCCACGGCAGCCGGCGGCCTTGTCATACGTGCCGCGAGCCGCGACTCGGCTTCGTTACATGTAACGTGTGGAGCATGGGGGTGCCGGAGGAGCACACGTCGTCCGCCGAGCGGGTTCGTCGCTACCGCCGGAGGATGAAGGCGCAAGGCATGAGGCCTGTCCAACTCTGGGTGACCGATACGCGCACTCCGGCGTTCGCCGCCGAGGCGCATCGGCAGTCGGCCGCCGTCGCCGCGAGTGCTCACGCGGCCGACGATCAGGCGTTCATCGACGCGCTCGGCCGCGACGACCCATGAGGCGCGGCGAGATCTGGACAGCGGCTGCCGGCAGCGGCTACGTGGGCAAACCCCGGCCGGTGGTGATCATCCAGGAAGACCGGTTCGACGCGACCGACTCGGTGACGGTGTGCGCCTTCACGACCGACCCCGCGGAGGCGCCCCTGATCCGGCTGCGGATCATTCCCGATGAGGAGAACGGTCTGCGCAAACCGTGCAGCTTGATGGTCGACAAGATCACGACGATGCCCCGCTCGAAGGCCGGCGAGCGGATCGGCTGCCTCGCCGAGGATGACATGGTGAGGCTGGGTAGGGCTGTCGTCGTCTTCCTCGGACTCGCCGGGAACTGACCGGGAACGAACGGGAGATAGGCCTGAGTGAGGACGAGATCGCCGAACTGCTGTGGGGTGGCCGGCCCCCGGGAGGAGGTTGACCCATGCACATCGTGCGAGTGCACTCTGATACCGACTCGGGCAGTTGGTGGGCGGAGGACGGCGAGGGCTACGTCGCCGTGTCCGATTCGTTGCAGGGGATCGAGGAATTGGTCTACGAGGGGATGAGCGAGATGCTCGGCCTCGGTCGGTCCGACGTGGACTTGATTCGAGTGGAGACTCCGTCAGAACGGCCCGCGGGCTGAGGAGGAAGCGATTCGTGCACACATTCGCAGGCGGGTTCATGTACAGATTCTCGGATCGAGCCGGCCCCCATCGTCATTCCGGCGGAGAGCCTGCCCCGGACTCGATCCGGGGCCGGAATCCGGGCGCCGTCGGTCAGTTCCGCTCCGCCAGCAGTTCCTCGGCGATCTGCACGGCGTTCAGCGCCGCGCCCTTGCGCAGGTTGTCGCCCACGACGAACAGCGCCAGCCCGTGCGGCACCGTGGGGTCGCGCCGGATGCGCCCCACCAGCGTGTCGTCGATGCCTGTGGCGCCCAGCGGCGTGGGCAGGTCGTCCAGCACCACGCCGGGGGCGGCTGCCAGGAGGTCGCCGGCCTCGGCGGGGCTGAGCGGCCGCTCGAAGGTGACATTGATGGACAGGGAGTGGCCGGTGAACGCCGGAACCCGTACGCAGGTGGCCGACACCGCCAGGTCGGGAATGCCCAGGATCTTGCGGCTCTCGTTGCGCAGCTTCTGCTCCTCGTCGGTCTCGCCGCTGCCGTCGTCGACGGCGCCGCCGCAGACCGGCAGCACGTTGTAGGCCAGCGGCGCGCCGAAGGGCCCGTCGGCGGGCACCTCGGCGGCCAGCGGGTCGAAGGCCAGTTCCGCCGCCGCCTCACCGGGCGCGGCGATCTGGGCCGCCAGGGCGCTGACGCCGGCCCGCCCGGCGCCAGAGGCCGCCTGGTAGCTGCTGATCACGAGCCGTCGCAGGCCGGCGACCTCGTGCAGGGGCCGCAGCACCGGCATCGCCACCATGGTCGTGCAGTTGGGGTTGGCGACGATGCCCTTGGGGCGGTGCGCCAGCGCGGCGGCGTTCACCTCCGGCACCACGAGCGGCACGTCGGGGTCCATCCGCCAGGCCGAGGAGTTGTCGATCACGGTCGCCCCGGCCCGTGCCACCAGCGGCGCGAGAGCCCGCGACGTCGTCTTACCGGCCGAGAAGAGGGCGATGTCGGTCGTGGAATAGTCGGCGGTCTCGGCGTCCTCGACGCCGACCTCGGTGCCGTTGAATGCCAGACTCCGGCCCGCTGAGCGTGCCGAGGCCATGAAACGCACTCTGTCCAGCGGGAAGGCGCGCTCGGCGAGCAGGGCACGCATCACCCCGCCCACCTGCCCGGTGGCGCCGACAACCGCGATTTCCATGCGGTCAGGCTACCGAGGCCGGTGTGGCCGACCGCCTCGCCCGTTCGACACCGGCAGAGTCAGGAGGCCTCGGTCGGCTGTGGGGCAGTCGCTGCGGCGGTGCCCGCCGATGGTTCGTCGGGCTCGGGGTCCGGGGCGTGTCGCAGCGCCCAGCCCATGACCAGCAGCATGGCCCGGGCCGCCGGGTGCACCAGGCCGCGGCGCAGCGGCCCGCAGCGCAGGCCGTGCAGGTCCTGGGCCCAGCGGGGCAGGCTGGCGGCCGCCGCCCAGAACAGCACCGCGTACGCAAGTCGAGCCACGGGCGGCAACGGGAACCTGCGCAAGAAGTAGACGGCCTCGGTGCTCAGGTCGGTGGACGCCACCACCGGCCCGAATCCGTCGATCACCTCCGCCAAGTCGGCGTGACTGCGCGGCGGCTCGGTGATCCCGAGGCGTTCGGCCACGGTCGCCATTTCCGCCACGTAGCGGTCGGCCAGATCGGCCATCGAGACCTCACCGACGGAGACGGCAGCGGCGGTCCGCGCCGGCAGGTTGGGAGCCAGGAGCCCGCTGCGGCGCCGCGGGCGACGGCCGTAGCGCAGGAACGCCTCCAGGAAGCTGTCCACCTCGGTGGCGTGCACCCAGGCCAGCAGGTCTGCGTCGTCGGCCGAGTAGCGGCGACCCTCGGGGGTCACTCCCGAGACGCTCAGGTGTACCCGCCGCACCGCCTCGATGGCCGCCTCGGCCTCCGGCAGGGAGCAGTACGTGGTGGTGCCCAGGAAGAAGACGGTGCGCCGCAGCCGCCCCAGCGGGTCCTGGCGGAAGTCCGAGTGCTCGCCGACGCCCTGCATGGCCACCGGGTGCAGCGACTGCAGCAGCAGTGCCCGGATGCCGCCCACCATCATCGAGGCCTCGGCGTGCACCAGCCACGCCGCCCCGCCGACCGGAAGCAGCGTCGGCGCCCCGGGGGTCGGGGCGAACTTGCGGGATCCGCTCCCGGACAGCACCGTGCGAATCGCCCAGGCGAGACGGTTGCGCAGCGGGGCCACGGGACTCATTTGCGTCGCGCCACGGCCTGCCGGGGCGATCGCCGGGCCATGCGCCGGATCGTGTTCATCGTCATTCCGGCGGCGGCCGGAATCCACCGTTCGGCGGGCCGGTCCGTGCGACCGGTGGATTGCTCGGCACGCACCCGGGGTCGCGTCGCAGCCGGAGGTGAGTCGGGCAGGCGGGATTTGAACCCACGACCTCTTCGTCCCGAACGAAGCGCGCTACCAAGCTGCGCCACTGCCCGTTGCGGGCCGAGGATACCAAGGCCGGACCGCCGCGCCGGGCGGCTCAGCCGGCGCTCTCGTGGAAGGTTCCACCCTCGGCGAGGGCGGCGCGCCCCCGGCGTAGGCGGAAGGCGTTGAGGGGTTTGATCAACCAGCCGTCGGCGCGTGCCTGCCGGGCCAGGAACACATCCGCGGACCGGTCCAGCAGCATCAGCACGTTCTGGTACCGCAGCCGACCGGCGTCACTCTCCGCCCGCAGTTCCAGGCACGCCGCCATTCCGCCCATGCTGCCGATCTGCAGGTCCAGGATCACCAACTCGGGCTGCAACTCCTCGGTGACGGCCAGCAGATCCCGCCCCGAGCGAACCCGGCTGACGCGGGTTTCGTCATCGGTAAGGGCGCCGGCAACCTCGTCGAACGTCCAATCGGCGTCGGTTGCCAGCAGCACGTCAACCATACCGTGAGGCTACCGGGGCGGTAGCATCCCCGGCGAGACGGGAGGTTGCCGGGTGTTCGAGGTTCAGGTGGAAGTCGGGGAGGACCACACCGTCTGCCGGCCGATCGGCGAGTTGGATGCGTACACGGTCGGCGAGTTCCGCGAGGCCCTCAACGGCGTCGACGAGACGGCTCGCCTGGTGGTCGATCTGAGCGGCGTGCCGTTCATGGACTCGGCCGGTCTCGGTGCCCTCATCGGGGGCATCCGGCGGGTCCGCGACGGCGGTGGGACGATCTCCGTACTCTGCGATCGACCTGCGATCACCCGGCTGCTGCACACGACCGGCTTCGACCGGATCGTTCCGATGGTTGAGACCATGCAGGCAGCCCTCGAGGCGCTCGGTCCCGTCGACGATTCCTGACCCCTCGATGCGCCGGAGTTCTCGCCTGCCTCCCGGCGCGCGCCGCGGCGGCGCCACGGCGCGGCGGGTGCTGCTGGGGCTGGTCGTCGCCACGGCGGGCTGGTTGCTGGCACCGTCGAGCCCGGCCACCGCACAGGCGCAGACCTGCCC